>JAFUOR010000079.1 GCA_017481825.1 Clostridia bacterium | reverse complement strand
TTGGCGGATGGATAGAGCCGAAGGAACTCAGACGCCCATTGCTCAGTCAGATGGTTGGGAACCACGAACATGGCTTTCTGGCACAAGCCCAGACGCTTGCTCTCCATGACGGCGGCGATCATCTCGAAGGTCTTGCCTGCGCCCACTTCGTGTGCCAGCAGCGTATTGCCGCCGTAGAGGATGTGGGCAACCGCGTTTCTCTGGTGTTCCCGGAGGGTGATTTCCGGGTTCATGCCAGCAAAAGCGATGTGGGAGCCGTCGTATTCGCGCAGTCGAATGGAGTTGAAGCGCTCGTTGTACTCCTGTACCAGATGATGACGGCGATCAGGATCACGCCAGATCCAGTCTCGGAAAGCATCCTTGATGGCCTGCTGTTTCTGCTGGGCCAGGGTTGTTTCACGCTGATTCAGCACCCTTCGTTCGTTGCCATCTGCGTCTCGGATCACATCATAGATGCGGGTGTCCCGCAGGTTCAGGCTGTCCTCCAGAATCTTATAGGCATTGGCAAAGGTCGTGCCGTAGGTGGAGTACGCTGCCACGTCGTTGGTAGACACCCTCGTTTTGGAGGAAATGAACCACTCAGCCGTGTGGGGTGCGTAGTTGACCTGGAACATGCGCTGCTGGTAGAACGGTGTGCGGAAGGTTTCGTGCATGAATTGCTCATAGATACGTTTGTCAATCCACGTTGCGCCCAGACGGATGTCGATCTCAGATGCATCCAGGTCTTGCGGCTGGACGGCTTCAAGGGCAGTAACGTTGGGAGCAAAACGGGCATTGTTCTGCGCAGCTGCCTTGGCGTCTCTCAGCTTCTGGCGCACGTTGCCGGAGAGGTATTCATCTGCTGTCACATACCGAAGAGGCTGGTCAGTCTGTGCCGATTCCGGCAGCGGGAAGATCACTCCGGTCAATTCCTGCGCGAGATCTTCTTCAGATTTTCCGGTCAGCTGCGCCATGTAGGGCATATCCACGCTGACACGCTCGGCAATAGACACAGCCAGCGCTTCCACGGCGGTGTCCACATGGTCGATGGTACGCTGCTGCTTGATGGTGCGCTTGGTAAACATATCCGCCTTACGCTTGAGCTGCTGCTGATCGTCCAGCACTTCCAACGAACACAGGAGGTAGTAGGAAGAATCATCCGAGAAGGCCAGTGCATTGCCACGGGAATTGATGAGGCCATACTGCGCGGTGAAGGCGTCGTAACGCTGATTGAGTTCTGCCTGCAGGCCCTGAATGGCGCTGTCACCGGCTTCGTCCAGTTGTGCGGCAATCAGTTCATGCACACAATCGCGCAGCCCTACAAGGCCCTTGACGCGCTCCTGGGCGGTCTGATTAAGGTCGGGCCGCACCATGATGGAGTTCTCGCGGAAGTACACCTGACCGTCCACGATGGTATATGAGTAGTTTTTCACACTGGGGTCTGCGGGAATGGCTTCACGGATTTCTTCGCCCTCTGCCAACTCCGGCAAGGCCGCTGGCACATAGGTTCCGCTGATGCGCTGAACGGCGTTGCGGAGTTCATCGGCAAGGGTTTTACCCGCCGTAGGACTGACGGTATACCCCGGACCATACTGAGTGCTTTCAGAAGTCTGTTCACCCAGCACCATTTCGGGATGGTCGATGAAATACTGATTGATGGCAAAGCCGTCAGCGTTTTCTCCAAGGTGTACCCAGTCCGGCTCAATGGTCATGGGGCGTTCGCGCTTCTGCAGGAAGATGATATCTGCTACCACATCCGTACCGGCGTTGGCGCGGAAGGCATCATTGGACAGACGGATCGCTCCCAGCAGTTCAGCGCGTTCAGCCAGATACTTGCGTACCTCCGGCGACTGCTGATCCATGGTATAGCGGGAGGTCACAAAGGCAACCACACCGCCCGGACGCACCTGATCGAGCGCCTTGGCAAAGAAATAGTTGTGAATAGAAAAACCGAGCTTGTTGTAAGCCCGGTCATCTACTTTGTAGTTACCGAAAGGAACGTTGCCTATAGCCAGATCAAAGAAGTCACGGCGATCCGTGGTTTCAAAGCCAGCCACTGTGATGTCTGCCTTCGGGTACAGCTGCTTGGCGATCCGGCCAGAGACGCTGTCCAACTCCACACCGTACAGGCGGCTGTCACGCATTGAATCAGGCATCATGCCGAAGAAGTTGCCCACGCCCATGGCGGGTTCCAGCACATTGCCGCTGGTAAAGCCCATGCGCTCCACGGCATCGTAGATGGCACGGATGACGGTGGGGCTGGTGTAATGGGCGTTAAGGACGCTGCCCATGGCTGCGTTGTATTCTTCCGGCGTCAACAGGTTGCGGAGCTGAGCATACTCCGAAGCCCATGCAGACTTATGCTCGTCGAAGGCGTCTGCCAGACCTCCCCAGCCAACGTACTGCGCCAGAATTTCCTGTTCAGCCGGCGACGCGGGGCGGCTATCGGCTTCCAGCGTTTTCAGTACACGGATGGCTTCAACGTTCCGCTTGAATTTCTCCTTCGGGCCACCTTCTCCCAGATGGTCATCTGTGATCCGGTAGTTTTCAGGGATGATCTGAGGAACATGGACAGGTTCAGCAACGATACTTTCATTGGGCAAATAAGCAGCATTACGCTCGTCCAATGCCAGCAGCTGCGCAAGCCGTTCCTTACTTTCTGCCCGCATGATGGGATAGACCGCATTGGGATCGCGCATATGCACATCGAAGATACCCACGCTTTCCACAACAAAAGGCTGGTCATCCAGATAGAGGACGTCGCCAGCTCTGTATGGGGTTTCGGTGATGACCTGCTGCGGTTCTTTTGCAGCAATCTGCGCCTGCGCCTTTTCATCCGGGAAATCGCCATATACACGAAGGTACTGCTTTGACTGCTGATCGTATACGGCAGCACCATCATACTGGAACCCATCCGCTTCCATGGTGCCGTCCACATAGCCCTGCGCGGCTCGTTCTGCTTCTGCCAGCGTCTGATAGTCCAGCTTTGCATCAAAGCCATTTTCAAAGTGATGATAGGCAATAACCAGGTACGGAGGGGCCATACGCTCTGCATAGCTGTCAATCGCTTCTTCGGTCAGCCACTCTGGCTTTTCCGGCAGCGTATTGTAAAGCTCGCGCATTTTGGCAATCTGTTCATGGACGCCGCCTGCCCATAGGTGGCGGGCATTGCGCTCACCAGCGTCCAGGAAATACTCACAATCAGCACGGAGGCGATCCAACAGGCGGTAGTTTTCGCTGACAGCGGCAACCTCAGCAGCCGAAACAGGCGTATCTTCTGTCAATTCCTGAGTGGGTGTCTCCCTCTGCATGAACTCAGCCAGGGTCATTTCATAACCTTCAAAGGTCCAGTCATCGTTTTCAATCAGGTCGATGTAACCTTCTGCCGGGAACTCGATAGGTTGGCGGGTAACGATAGAGCCAAAGTGATTCACAACGACTGACGGTTCCAGACGAGCAGCGTTTCCATAACTGTCATCGCGGATGTCGTAACAGAAAAGTCCTTCAGGCAGCGAGTCACGATCAAAGCGTCCGTTAGAGAAAAGCGCTTCCTGATTGGCAATCTCCATCAGCTGATAACGGGTCTGATCGGCCTGTGTTTGTACTGCTCCTGCAGCAATAACGGGTTCGGAAATACCCAGATCGGTAGCTTCCAAAATCCGTTCATCCGGCACCACAACCGGCTCGTCGTGCATTTCTCGGATGGCTTCCAGCTCTGCCTTTTCCGCTGGCGTCAGGTAGCGATCCAGCCGAATCAGTTCCTGAATCTGCTTCACCACCTGAGGCCAGCTCAGATGAATCTCCGGGCATCCGCGTTTCTTGTAATGCAAGCCCTTGCCATCATGATCTTCACTGCTGTGCGTGGCGCTGGACAAGGCGGGCGAGCGTCCGCCAATGCCGTATTCCTTTTTCAGAAAATCAGCGTATTCCTTGGGCGTATGGGGTTGAGTGAAGTAGTCGTAGATCCGCGCCTTGCTGGATGCGAAACTGCTGCCGTGAGACATGGCCTCGGCAATTTCATCGTTGGTGATGAACGGATCGACCTTCGGCACTTCGGGCATGGTGGAGTCGAAATCCCGACGAGGCATGGTGTACTCATCCACCAACGCATCCAGCTCGTCGATGAAACGGTAACGGAATCGCATCAGACCGGGCGTTTCTTTGCAGGCGGATCGGAACTCCTTGTATTCAGCCAGCATGGCGGGCAGCAATTCAGGGTCTGCCAGTGCTTTGGTGGCGGCTTCCACGCAAGCCGGGTGGGTTGTGCCGCACATCCCGGCGAGGGTGGCCATATAGCCTTGTTCGCGGGCGGCGGCATCCGTATCCCAATACAGATTGACCATACCCTCTGCCATGCGGCGACGCTCATGCCCCAGAGCTGCAGCAACTTCGATGTTGGTGGCGAAGCGGCCTTCTTCCAGCAACTCTCCGATGCGCTTGGCGGCGTCCGTCCAGGAAAGCACCTGTGCGGTACGGGTGTATCGCGCAGTTCCGCCGACAGCAAAGTGCATACCATCCTCGGCGTACCAGGCGGTGACGCGCCCATGCTCCGTGGCAATGCCAGAGCCACCGTGATATACGCGGCGCAGGGCTGCGGTCATTTCCTCCAATGGCTTCTGCTTGGAGAACTCCGCCACCATAATCATGCGATGATCGGTGGTGTTGCTGCCTACACGGAGGATGTGATCAATATCCTCCTGGGGAACAGAAAAAGCGAAGGGTGCAAAGATCGCACGCTCCGCTTCATCAATGCTATGGATTTGTTCTGCTTCGGTAGGGATGGCCATGCTGCCATCCAGGAAACTCAGCTGTAGATCAGCTCCGCCAGCAGGATTTCCTCTGCCTGGGCTTTCAGGCTGTTCATCTGCTGCGTCCAGCCCATCGGGTCGTTGGCCTTCAGTTCCTCCGTCAGATTCGTCGCTTTGGACATCTCCTGCATCATCTGTTCCAGGCGACGGTTCGCCGTCTCGCTGATCTCCTGCAGGTGGCTCGTCAGCGTTCCGTTCAGGAGCATCGTCTGGTACAGGATCGGCCTCTGCTCCTCCAGGTACTTCGCCCGCATCCTCCCGTACTTGTTCAGGGGCTGGCTGGGCTGATTCGGCATGGCCAGGTTCGGAAACTGGTAGTCGCCCTTCATCGTGTACTGCATCTCGGTCATTTTCAACGCTCCTTTCAACGTGCTTGGCCATCGTCTCAATCTGCCGGAGAACCTGGCCGCTGATCTGGCTGATGGCTGTACCCAGCACAGCTACGGCGTCCGGCGTATTCCAGTCGAATACGTTTAGGAAGTCCTCATGCTCAAACTGGCTATCCACATCAAGGCCGCAGCGGGCCTGCAGGATGTAGCAGGTGCTGATGGAAGCCGCTCTGCGGAAGGATTCCTTTACGTTGATTTCATCGTACTCCTCAAGGAAGGAACCGTCAACGATACGGAAGATGTCCTGCTGATGATCCTGCCAGTATGCGCTCGTCTGCCGCTGGGCGATCTCGGCCAACTGAAAATGCAGACCGTGATTTGCTGACACCTCGTATTCCTGTTCCAGCATGGAGGCGATAGCGGGTTCATTGCGCTCGTTGATCTGCCACAGGAAGGGATCAAGGGAAGTGCGCCGGGTGCCGGTATCAGAAACATCGAAGACATAGCGCAGGGAAAGCTGCCCGGCGTTGTTGTAAAGCAAGGCGATGCCTTTGGAGCCGCGCCGCACATACCGGTGCATGGTGTTGTTCCACAGATCGTACTCAGCACAGGCGGTGGCGTCCGGGCGCTGGGCATGAATGAGCAGCTGGTCGCTGTATTGGTATTTGTACAGCCGGGAAGCGGTGGACAGATAGGCAGTCCAGTTTCGGTAGTTGCTGGTGATCTGCCGTGCGGTGTCCTGCGCCAGCTGTATGTAGGTTAAGGTCTTATCCGGCATGGTCTGCCTCCTTTCTCATTATCGTTCAGGGGGACGCTGTGCTTTTCTCTGCCTTTCTGCCTGATGGTATTTCAGTCCGTGCTGTGCCCACTTCGGAATCTGATCATCTTTCAGAACCCCAAGAATATCCCGCCGCTCAAAGCGGGATGTTTTGCCTGTATAGAGGTTTACGCAGTAACAGGCAGAACCATGGCTGTTGGGAGAAGCGCCGAAGCCGCCATCGCAAAGCATCACCTGATTGGTGGCCCTCCGGTACTCGCGCCGAAGAATATCCGGCCTGATCACGACCACCTTGCCGTTCAGGTCATCATCGGACGAGATAGGTGTACAGCCATTGGCGGTAATAGGCGTATTGACAATGCCCTGGATTTTCGGTCCTTTCAGTTCAATTCGGGTCTTTTCAGCCTGTTCTGCTACACGCTGACCATAGATGCCAATGATCTCAGCGTAGTCATCGCTGCAGAGGACTTCATCATACCGGGCGAAGATTTCATTCTGCTCACAGAAAGCACACATGTACATCTGGCCAGCAGCGGCTGCAGGATTTTCACCTGCGACAATTTCCTGATCGCCAATGTGCATGGCATGGATGATCTCATAATCACCTGCCATGCGCTTTTCATCATTCATAAGAACCTCCTCAAAAGAAAATCCGGCATGGTAGTTCATGCCGGATGCTTGTCACTCAATGCTTGGTTCGGTTTTCCCTTTGCTGGGCGGCTTCAGTTTGCGATCTGGCGTTTTGCGAAGCTGTTCCACCACAGACGGACGTTCAGGCTCACGCTTGCCGTTGTTGATGATACCGTCGATCATGCCGTAATCATCTTCCATTTGCATTTCTGCATTTTTCAGCGGCTGATCGGAAAGAAAACCGTGCAGTTCCTGAAAGCCGTAGCGGTCTACATAGTGAACGCTGACCGCGCCATCTACCTTGAGCGCAACAATATCGCTGACGGACAAGCTATGACCATAGAAGTCCTCCGGGCGCTCCATGTTGAAGCGATAGAAGATATCGTTCAGCAGTTCGGGAGTCGCCTTGCCGGAACTATGATGCAGCGCACCGGCATAGACTACCTCATAATTGGTTCGCTCCACGGTCAGCCCAGCCGCTTGCAGCTGGCTCATGGACAGGAAACGGTGATCGTGGGTGCTTTCATGGTCGCGCAGCTGATAGATGGCAAAGGCGTCAGCAGGATTGGCAAGAAACATTTTCTCCATGTCCCTTTCGCTGATTTTGTCACCAAAGACTGCTTTCAGATACTCTTTCCAGTTTTCATTCGCCATCATCTTCACTCCTTTCTGTCATGTTTTCAAGGTATTTCATTAACCCATCCCGCGCTTTGGTGATCATCAGGACGCGGCTTGACAACTGACCGATGGTTTCCTGCAGTTCCTGCTGATTGGCGGCATAGAAATAGCCCATCGCATTGCTGCAGATGGGCTTGCTTTCGCTACGAAGGATGTTGACCAGCCTACGGATCACTGTGCCTTTCACATGGAGGATACGTTCCAGTTCCTTGCTGGATATGGCTGCGCCTTCTCCCTTATGAGATTGCTTCAGATAGTCGCACAGGATGGCTTTGATGTTGCCAGGAGGCTTATTCATGAGCATCACCGCCTGATCGCTTCCTCTCAAATTCAAAGCGTAAGCGAGGAGAACCGTCATCCTGACATACGAGAAGCAAATTAGCGCTGAAAGGCTTCCCTGTTCGCTTGGAGCGCAGGTTGTGCAGCTTCACTTGGCTATCCTTAAGCAGCGGCAGAACCAGCTGACGGTTCACGGCGATCTGCTGGCCAGTCAGGAATTTGTTGTCCTTCCAGATGGCAAAGCGACAGCCGTGATTAGTGCAGAAGAATCCCTTGTCGGATTCCGTGACCGGCCTTCCGCAATGCGGGCAAGCACCGATGCTTTCCTTTTGCGAGGGAAAGAGCGTTTCTGCACCTTTGACGGGTTTCGCGGTGGCTTTCAGCTCAGTCAGCATAGTGCGGATGTCCTGCAGGAAGGCGTCAGTGCTCTCTTCACCGCGCTCGATGCGCTTCAACCGCTGCTCCCATTCCGCAGTCAGCAGAGGAGACTGCAGCTGCTCCGGCAGGATGGTAATAAGCGCCATACCCTTGGGGGTGGGAATCAGGTGCTTGGTGCGCTTGTCGCCCTTGCGGGTGACAAAGCCGGTGGAAATCAGCTTTTCCAGTATGTCGGCACGAGTAGCAGGAGTGCCAAGCCCTTTGCGTTCCGTATCTTCCGGGGCGTCATCAGCGCCAGCGGATTCCATGGCGGCAAGGAGGCTGTCTTCGGTGTAATGCTTGGGTGGCGTGGTTTTGCCTTCCTTCAGGCTGGCAACCACAGGGCCGAGCGTCTGTCCCTTTTTCAGTTCCGGGATGCCATACTCGCGCTCGGTCTGCTCCTTGTTGATTCGCCCGCAGATGCTGCCCTGATAGGTGGTTTCCGGGATACGCCAGCCCATCTGCCTGACGGTCTTGCCCTTGGCAGTAAACAGAATCCCTTCGCATGTCAGCTTGACGGAAGTTTCTTCCCACGTGTGCGGATTGCCAACAGCACACAGCAGCCGGACGCAGACCATCTGCAGAATGTCCGCTTCTCCAATAGGAAGCGAAGCAAGATTACCATGCACCATGCTTTGCGTGGGGATGATAGCATGGTGATCGGATACCTTGCTGTCATCAATCACTTGGGCAGCGTTCACCGGCAGATTGAGGCCCGCCGTATAGGGAAATACCGCTGCAACGGAAGGAGCTAAATGGCCGACCAACGTTGCCATTTCGCTGGTGAGATAGCGGCTGTCCGTGCGCGGATAGGAAAGCAGCTTCTTTTCATACAGCGATTGGGCGTAATCCAGCGTCTGCTGGGCTGAGTAGCCAAACAGGCGGTTAGCATCACGCTGCAGGGTGGTCAGGTCGTAGAGCTTGGGAGGCTTTTCAGATTTCTGCTTGGTTTCGATAGACTGAACAACAGCCGTTTGCAGATTGCAAAGCTGTTGAATCCGCTCGGCTTCCGCCTTGTCAGCCATTCGCTCGGTGTGGGCAAGGAAGCCGCAACTGATCTGCACGGAATAGAAGGGTTCAGCCTGAAAGCCCATGATAGCGGCTTCCCGACTGACGATCAGCGCCAGTGTGGGCGACATAACGCGGCCCACGTTGAGGGTGGTTCCGTACATCAGGGAATACAGCCGGGTGGCATTGATGCCCACCAGCCAGTCCGCCTGCGCACGGCATAGCGCTGCCTGATAGAGCAGATCGAAGTCATGCCCATCCCGCAGGGCAAGAAAACCGCTGCGGATTGCGCTCTCTTCCAGCGAGGAGATCCACAGTCGCTTGATGGGCTTGGTACATCTGCACTGCTGGTAAACCAGACGAAAGATCAGTTCCCCCTCCCGTCCGGCGTCGGTGGCACATACGATGGTATCCACTCTGGCATCGTTCATCAGGTTACGGAGAATGTTGAATTGCTTACGGGTGGCGTCGCTGACCATGTACTGCCATGCATCCGGCAGAATGGGAAGATGATCCCACTGCCATTTGCCATAGCGTTCATCGTACAGATGCGGCATGGCCAGCTCCACCAGATGACCGACGCACCAGCTGACGATATAGCCAGCGCCGATCAGGTAGCCGCTTTCTTTCTTCTTCGCGCCCAGCACAGCGGCGATACTTTGGGCGACGGCGGGTTTTTCCGCAATGACGAGGTGCATAGTTCACGCTCCTTTGTAATCAAGGAGGGGTACAAAGCGTACCCCTCCTGCATGGATTATTCGTCGGTTTCTTCTTCGTCCTCAAACTCATACTCATCGTCGAAGTCAGGGGCGTTCTGTGCGGCATCTTCCTTCTTCTTTTTCATCATCCAGAAGATCGCACCGCCGATGGCAGCGATGCCGCCGATCAGCAGGATCGTGGGCAGCATTTCCTCCATACCGTCATCCTCAACAACGATGGGTGCAGGCTGCTGCGTTGCAGGTGCAGGTTCCGGCGTCACATACACGATCTGGGGCGTGGGCGTAGGCTGGATTTCATCCTCCGACACGACGCTCATCAGGTCGCGGTCATCGACGAGGTTGAGGAAGTAGGTTTCGTAGATGTCGTTTTCCTCGTCAATGGGCTTATCGTAGTCGATTACCATGTAGTAGGTTTCGCCAGCGCGGGTCTGAACCGTGATGAACTGCTTATTGGTGGACGCGCTGTACAGCATATCCATCGTCTGCATGTTGCCCTCACCCTTGTAGGGCTGACCGGGGCCAAGGGGAACATACACAGTTTCAGGCTCTGCCGTCACCTGGGGCTGGTAGTAGGAGTACATGTTGGGATCGGGCGTTACATACACGATCTGCTGCTGGGGAGCAGTGGTCGTAACGGGCGCGGGCGTCGCGGTTACTTCAGGCGTTGCCGTGGGTTTCTTATTACTGTTGGAACCGTTGGAAGGCTTCTTCGTAGGTTTCGTGGTGGGCTTATTCGTGGGCTTGGGGGTATTGGTGGGTTCAGGCGTCGGCTCCACATAGTAGGGATTATCCAGCGTTACGGGATCGCTGAAATTGCCCGCATAGTCGTAGGCACGAACTGCAAGCTGCTTGTACTCCAGCAAAGGCGCTTCCATGCGAACATCCAGTTTTCCATCTACCAGTGTGGTGAACAGCAAGCCGTTGACCTGAATGCCGGCAACCTGGGCCAGATCATCCACGGCTTCCACATGCAGCACCTGATCACGGAAACCGGCAGTGACTTCAGGAGCATAGTGGTCGAAGATGTTGACATCCTTATTGGTATCGAAGTAGTTATCCTCGCTGCCGAACAGTCGAACGGTGATACGGGCGTTGTAGAACACCTCAATGTCGGTGTAGTAATAACCATCATACAGAACAAGCTCATTGTTCTTGATGGTTTCCCAATCCTCATCGCCAATGCGGTAACGCACCTTATGCCACAGCTGATCGCTGGAAGGGGTGATTCTGATGCGCACGGTAGCGGAATAGGAGTTCCGCCAGCCTGAAGGCACCTTGATGCTCACATCGAACAGCGTTTTCAGATCCACAGGGGGCTGCTCCGGTTCTTCCGGCTGTTCAGGAGTATCAGTAGGCTGTTCGGTAGGCGTTTCAGTGGGTTCTTCCACAGGAATGTCCGGCGTTTCGATGGGATCAGTGACAGGACCATCGGTAGCAGGTACATCGGTACCCTCATCCGTGGGCGGGTCAGAAGGGTCGGTAACGGGTTCATCCGTGGAAGGGGTAGCCGCGCCTTCAGTGGTAGTTTCACCAGCAGGGGTATCATCCGCTCCCTTGTCTGCCGGTTCTTCCTCCGTTTCCATGAAGTAAGCAGGGTCATCCAGGATAACCTCGCCCTCCACTTCATCCAGCCAGTAGGTTCCCTCGTCGTTGACCACTTCCATGTCCGTGGGCGTTGCTTCCTCTGCGCGGGCTATAAAGCCGCTCGCGATGCCGCTGACGATGATGATGGCAATGATGACTGCCAGCCATGCCTTCCAGTCCATCTCCTTATACTTCATGGATCGTATCCTCCTGTTTGTTATGGTTTTCATTCATAGGAAAAGGGACGCCGCT
>JAFUOR010000007.1 GCA_017481825.1 Clostridia bacterium | reverse complement strand
GGTCTCCCGAAAACTATGCTTCATTATCCATGCCATCCTCTCCCAAAATCGTCCCTTCCTTCCGAAGGATTAACCTCCCTCACCTGCTTTTTTCTCCTCAACCCCTTCCAAGGGGTTGACTTTTCATAGTTGGTCTTTCTTGGGGCGTTATTTCATGTAGGAACGCGTGCGCTCGTTCCGGCGCAGGGCCTCCGCCACCAGGGCGCAGATTCGGCGCGCGCCGCCGGCGTTAAAGTGGGTCTTGTCATCGTGACCGTTGGGGAAGTCCGGATGCTCGCCCGGAGCAAGGCGCACGAAGAGCTCGGCAGTCTTTTCCTCGCCCAGGGAAAGATAAAGTGCCCGGCTATCGCTCTTGAGATCCACCAGAGGAAGGCCGCGCTGGGCAGCCAGATTGCGCATGGCGGCGGGGTATTCGCCGTGGGTATAGAGCATCTCTCCGCCCGGAATGAAGAAGCGGCGGCTGACGGGCGTGACCAGCACGGGCAGAGCGCCGCGCTTTTCGGCCTCGTCGCAGTACATGGACAGGAAGTCGATGTAGCTGCTGCCGGGGTCGGTGTGGAGTTCCGGGGCGTCCTTTTCATCGTTGTGACCAAACTGAATGAGCAGCAGATCACCTGCCTGCATGCCCTCCTGCACGGGCGCGAACAGGCCCTCGTTCACAAAGGAACGGGTGCTGCGCCCGCTCAGACCATGGTTGCGAACCGTGACGCCCTCGGCTACGAACTCCGGCAGCGCCCAGCCCCAGCCGCGGAAGGGCGGCTTGTTATCCTCCACGGTGGAATCGCCAATCAGATAGATTGTCGGCATGGATATTCACCTCTCCTGTATGCATGATCAGCATGCGTTTGCTGTGCATATTATAGCAAAGCTGCCACAGGATGGCAAGCGGTGGCAGCGAACTACTCAAAAATATGTTGCGAACTGTGCTAAAATGTCCAAATTGTACGTTATTTTTGTGTGCTATTGACAGATGAAAGTGATTTCGCTATAATATGAACTATCAATGAACGGCCGTTCCGTGGTGTTTGATGTGCGAATTTGAGCAGTGCATCGAACGGAACCCGCCGCCTTATTTCAAAAAAGCTTTTTGTATATACAAAAAGGGAGCTGTATGCTTACGCACACAGCTCCAATCCCCCGCTTGACAGCGTTATTTTTGATAATAAGGAAGCCGCGCTTCCATATTATAGCACACAAGGGAGGATCGCACAGGTGAAAAAAGCAGAACGGATTGCCCTGTACGGATCGGGCAAGGACTACTGGAGGCGGCTATGGACTGACATCCGCGGCAGTTACTGGCTGTATCTCCTGATGATCCCCGGAATCGTCTACTTCGTTGTTTTCAAGTACCTGCCCATGTGGGGCGTGGTGATCGCCTTTGAGAACTATTCCCCCTTCGCCGGCATTTTCGGCAGCGAATGGGTGGGCTTTAAGTGGTTTAAGTACTTCTTCTCCAACAAGATGTGGACAAGGTACCTCAGCAACACGCTGATCCTGTCCGTCATGAACCTGGCGCTCTACTTCCCGGCGCCCATCATCCTGGCGCTGATGCTCAATGAGATGCGCCACCTGCGCTACAAGAAGCTGATGCAGACGCTTCTGTACGTGCCGCACTTTATCTCCATCGTTATCGTCGTTTCGATCACTTACGTGATCTTCGGCTCGGACGGCATCATCTACAAGCTGACTGAGGCGTTGACCGGCACGTCGATCAAGTACCTGTCAGACCCGGGCATCTTCCGCTGGATGATTATCGGCCAGACCATCTGGAAGGAAACCGGCTGGGGCACCATCATCTTCCTGGCGGCCCTGACCAGCGTTGACACCGAGTTGTACGAGGCCGCGATGGTTGACGGCGCCAACCGCTGGCAGCGTCTGTGGCACATCACCCTGCCTGCCATCCGCTCCACCATCGTGCTGATGCTGGTGCTGCGCATGGGCTCCGTGCTGGATACCGGCCACGAGCATCTGATCCTGATGTCCAACGCCATGAACCGCTCCGTCTCCCAGACGCTGGACGTATTCGTGTATCAGCAGGGTATTGCCTCTGGTCAGTACTCCTACACGACGGCTATCGGCCTGATGAAGTCTCTGGTGTCGATCATCCTGATCATGACTTCCAACAAGATTGCCCACGCCCTCGGCGAATCGGGCCTGTATTAAGGGGGTGTCTTCATGGCTGAAACCAATATGACCCAGCAGCTGCTGGAAGATCACAAGCCTGTCAAGAAGCCCCTGAAGGAGACCTCCGGTCCCGTAGGCCAGACGGCCAGCTGGGGTAGCCGCCTGTTTGACGGCATCAACTACACGCTGATTACTCTGATCGCCTTCACCACCATCCTGCCCTTCATCTACATCGTGGGCGCGTCCTTCGCCACGGAGTATGAACTGACGGTTCGCCCCATGTTCCTCTGGCCCCAGGACATGTCCCTGGACGCCTACAACTACGTGTTCTCCTCCAACAAGCTGATGCAGGGCTTTGGCAACTCCGTGTTCATCACCGTTGTCGGCACCCTGATCAACCTGTTCTTCACCGTCAGCTTTGCGTATCCGCTGTCCAAGAAGAAGGTCCGCGGCCGCAACTTCCTGCTGAACATGGTTATCGTTTCCATGTTCTTCTCCGGCGGCATGATTCCCGGCTACCTGCTGATCAGCAACTGGCTGGGCATGAAGGGCAGCTATTGGTCCGTGCTGCTGCCGGGCGCCATCAGTGCCTACAACATGATGATCGTGAAGAACTTCTTCGCAGGTCTGCCCCAGGAGCTGGAGGAATCCGCCCACATCGACGGATGCAACGATCTGCTGACCCTGATCAAGATCGTGCTGCCCCTGTCCCTGCCCGTGCTGGCGACCTTTGGATTGTTCTACGCCGTCGGCCACTGGAACAGCTACTTCTCCGCCATGATCTACCTGTCCAACGCCCGCGACAAGTGGCCGCTGCAGGTCATGCTGCGCGAGATCATCATTACTGCGACGATGAACCCCGGCGACCTGGCCATGATGGATCCCAACTTTCAGGAGCCCCCGGCCCAGTCCGTCAAGATGGCCGTTATCGTCATCTCTACCGTCCCGATCATGTGCGTCTATCCCTTCCTGCAGAAGTACTTCGTCAAGGGTGTTATGGTTGGCGCTCTGAAGGGCTAACAGCAGGCGCTTCTACTTAGGTTATCGGCAGCCGGGCAAGGCTGCTGGAAGATAACAATTTTTAAAGGAGGTTCCCATCTATGAAGAAACTCGTCTCCATGCTTCTGGCGATCGCGATGCTCCTCTCTCTGATGAGCTTTGCTGTGGCCGAAGAGCCCTTCGTGCTGACTGTCATGCTGCCCGACTTCTACACGGACTATGACTTCAACACCACCGACAACCCCGTTCTGGATGCCATCGAGGAAGCCACCGGCGTGCGCCTGGACGTTCAGTTCGTGGCGAACTCCGCCTACGGCGATCAGACCAGCTACACCCTGGCCGATCCCGCCAACATGCCCATGGTCATGGCGCTGACCGGCGCCCGTGATCCCATCGTCGTCACCACCGCTCGTGCTGGCGCCTTCTGGGACATCACCGACATGATCAAGGACTATCCGAACCTGGCTGCCGGTTCCGCTGGTGTTTACGAGAACATCAAGATTGACGGCCGCCTGTACGGCATCTACCGTGCCCGTCAGCAGGTGCGCGGCGGCATCTACTACCGCTCCGACATCGCTGCCGCTCAGGGCATCACCGCCGAGCCCCAGACCATTGAAGAGCTGACCGCGCTGGCCTACGCTCTGCTGGACTACTGCAAGACCACCGAGGCTGACGACTACGTGCTGAACATGGTTAAGTACGTTGCCGGCACCATTGGCATTGCTACCGTCACCCACGGCGCTCCCTACAACTGGGGCGTGAACGAGGCTGGCGAGATCTACCCCGCTCATGAGGATCCTGCCTTCCGCGAAGGCCTGGACTGGCTGCGTGACCTGTATGCCGCTGGCGGCATCGACCCCGACTTCATGAACGTTGAGTCCGGCGAGTGGGACAAGATCGAGCGCAACGAGCTGGCCTTCATGCGCTTCGACTGCATGGACAACACCTACCGTCAGCAGGAGTGGTTCGAGAACAACGAGGGCGTGACCGACATCATCTGGGCCATGATCCCCGGCGTTAAGGATGACGACGGCGTCATGAAGCTGTGGCCCCAGAATGCTGGCTACTCCGGCGAGATCGTGATCACCAAGGCCGTCAAGGAAGAAGACCTGCCCAAGGTTCTGTCCTTCCTCGACTGGTGCAACACCGCTGAGGGCCAGACCCTGCTGAACTGCGGTATTGACGGCGTGACCTACTGGATCTATGATGACGGCTATATGTACACCAAGCCTGAATCCGGTGAAGACGTGGCCACCCAGATCCACACTATCCAGGGCTCTCTGAACCAGTTGGGCATGAACGTTAATGGTTCCCTGACTCCTACCGTTGCTCAGACCGAGCTGCGTAAAGAGTACGCTGGCTACTACACTCCTGAGTACGCCAACCTGATCATCAACGATCCCTGCCACGCTCTGGCCAGCGAAACCAACGAAATGATGGGCACCACTCTGTCTCAGATGCTGGAAGACGCTCACGTGCAGTACATTGCCGGCGTCATCGATGCTGAGGGCCTTGAGGGTGTTTACGCTGAGTGGGAAGCCCTGGGCGGCGAGGCGATGACTGCTGAGTACAACGCTGCTTACCAGGCTGCTCAGGGCAAGTAATCACAACTGACACATGTTGGTTGGCTTGCTAAAGCAATAACCACGGGGCTGCTGCTTCTTTCGGGGCGGCAGCCCTTTTCTTGCAGGAAAATCCCTGCCCCAGGGCGAATATCTTCATTATCACTTTCTATGGAGATGATTCAAATGAATAAGGTTTATCAATGCTTCCCCGGCGGCAAGCACAAGGCGCTGACCCTTTCCTATGACGACGGCAAGGTGCAGGATCGCCGCCTGATTGCGCTATTCAACAAGTACGGCATCAAAGCGACCTTCCACATCAACAGCGGTCTTTTCCATGACCCCAAGCGCATCAAGCCCGAGGAGATCCCCGAGCTGTACAAAGGTCATGAGGTGGCCTGCCACACGGTGACTCACCCCACCATTGCCCGCTGTCCGCTGCCCGAGGTAGCCGAGGAGGTGCTGGAGGATCGCCGGGCGCTGGAGAAGATGGTGGGGTACCCCGTGCGCGGATTGAGCTACCCCAACGGCTCCCTGAGCAAGGAGATCGAGGCCCTGCTGCCCATGTGCGGCATCCGCTATTCCCGCGTGGTGGGCTCCTCCGGGCATTTCGGATTGCCGGAGAACCCCTACCGCTGGCAGGCGACCTGCCATCACAACACCCGCCTGCAGGAGCTGGGCGAGCAGTTTGTGGGTCTGTTCAAGCAGCAGTACTTGTATCTGATGTACGTCTGGGGCCACAGCTACGAGTTTGACGACCGCGACAACTGGGATGTGATCGAGAACTTCTGCAAGCTCGTGGGCAACCGTGATGATATCTGGTACTGCACGAATATCGAGTTCATGGACGCGATGGATGACTTCAAGCGTCTGGAGTTCTCTGCGGACAACACCTTTGTTTTCAACCCCAACGCCCGCGATTGCTGGATTCGCGTCAACGACGGCGAGCCCGTGCGCATTCCCGCTGGTCAGAACGTCACGCTTTAAGGAGGCATCCCATGATTGAATATCGCGACCCGATCACGGGCTATCTTGTGCGCCGCTACACTGAGGGCCCGGAACGCAACTCGAAGCTCTACTTCACCAGTGAGAATTTCTCCACGGATGACAAGTATTTTTACTTCAACAAGAACCAGACCCATGGCTGCAACGACGGCGGCTGCTACCGGGTTGATGTAGCCACGGGCGAGATGACCATGGTGACGGATGCGACCTACAACGGCTTTGCGCTGGATCGCGAGAAGAATGTGGCCTACGTGTGCCGCAACGACAACGAGGTCTACGCCGTCAATCTGGATGATAACAGCATGGTCAAGATGGGCGAGCTGCCTAAGGGTGGCCGGTTGACCAGCCACTTTACGGCGGCAGATACCGGGCGCATCGCATGCAGCTATCATTTGCCCAACAAGATTTATGCGCTCATCATCCTTGACCCCGGCAAGGAATGCGAGATCGTCTACCGCAGCGATTACCGCCTGGGTCATGCGCAGATCTGCCCCACGGACGAGAACCTGATCTTCTACATCCATGAGACGGAGGGCGACGCCTTCCAGCGTACGTGGATGTTTGATGTGGATGAGCGCTATGTCCGCCCTTATTACGTGGAGCATCCCAATGAGTGGATCACCCACGAGGTTTGGGCGGCGGACGGCAGTGAGATGGCCTTCATGAAGCTGCGCGGTCAGATCTGGATTGGCGACAAGGATGGTCATCACTTTGACAAGGCTGCCGAGAGCGAGCAGCTGCTGCATCCCTGCCTGAGCCGCGACGGAAAGTGGCTCTGCGCTGACCGCATCAGCTATCTGGGCGTGGATGTGCAGGAGGGCGTGGTGCTCATCGAGCGCGCTACGGGCAAGCAGAAGCTGATTGCCACCACCGGGACCTGTAAGTCTGGTGCGGATCATCAGCATCCGTCCTTCAACCGGGCGGGCGATATGATCCTGTTCAACAACCCCGACGAAAACGGCATTGCCCAGGTCTGCACCATTGACCTCAAGCAGGTGCTCAAGGACTGGTGATAACATAAAACGCATCCGTGCTCCCATCAAGGGAAACGGATGCGTTCTGTTATACTGCGTGTCGGATTTTCAGGCAGCGATCCCGGAAGAAAAGCCCGTATCCCAGCAGGGAAAGGGGCAGTGCCCACAGCACATCCAGGATGGAATGTTGCTTCAGGAATACCGTTGAAAGGCAGACCAGCAGCGTCACAATGCCGAAAATGAATTTCCACCTGGGCGTGCTGAAGGCCTTGGTGCGCCGTGCGGCAAACCATACCCCCAGTGCGCCCAGCACATGGATGGACGGACAGACATTGGTGGAGGTGTCCGCCTGGTAAATGAGCGCCATGCAGCGGGTGAGCAGGTTGTCGCGGGGGAAAACGGCGGGGCGCATGTTCTGTCCGGTGGGGTAGACGAGATAAACTGCGATGGCGGTGGTGTAGGTGAGGGCGATATACTTCATGTATCGCTTGAAGGTATCCACGTCGTAGAGAAGCGTATACACCGTTGCGCCTGCCAGCAGTACATACCAAAGCATGTAGGGCAGCAGAAAGGCCTCACAGAAGGGGATATGGTCATCCAGTGCACAGTGCATCAGATGGTAGCCTTGGGTAGGATTTGCCCTTTCCACAAAGATAAACAGGAGAAGATAAACAGGCCAATACAGCAAAAGCAGCAGATGACGATAAGTTTTGCTGCGCAGCATGCTGGGCCGGAAGGAGCGATAATCGACCTCGGGTCGGCTATGTGATAACAAGGACAGGACTCCGTTTCCTCATAAGATGGATTATTCGCCTGCGATAAACAGCACGCCCAGCGTGCCAGGGCCGCAGTGGCTGGAAATCACGCCGCCCGCGCGGGTAATGAGGATCTCGTCAAAGTGGTTCAGGCTTTCCAGATAGCTCTGGACGCTGGCGATCACCTCCTGCGTGCAGCCGGAGTGAGTGATGAACACGCGCTCCCGGCGGGCGCTGCGCAGCTCATTCTCCATATCCCTGGCATAGTTGAGGATGACGTTATCCATCCTGCCTCGATACTTCCTGCCCGGGGCCATTTTGCCATCAGCCACGGCGATGCGGGGGTGGAGCTTCAGCGCGCCGCCCATCATGGCGGCAAGGCCCGTGCAGCGGCCGCCGCGGTGGAGGAAGGTCAGTGTGTCCACCACGAAGCTGGCGCGCACCAGGGGCCTCAGGGCCTCGATGCGGGCCTTGATCTCATCGGCGGATTTCCCTTCACGCGCCATCACGGCGGCCTCGATCACCAGAAGGCCCACGCCTGTGGAGAGGTTCTGCGAATCGATCACGATGACCCTGCCCTCAGCGCTGAGCTGCTCTGCCGCCAGCTGCAGATTGCTGCAGGTGGAGGACATGCTGCCGGAGATGGTGAAGCACACCACCTCACAGCCCTGCGCCAGATACGGGCGGAGGAAGCTTTCGGCCTCCTGAATGGAAATGGCGGCGGTTTTGGGGGAGGCGCGGTGGGCGTCCGACCAGCGGTAGATCTCATCGGGGGTGATATTCTGGCCGTCCTCATACTCCTGATCGCCCAGAACGATGTGCAGGGGCAGAATGTCGACATCATACCTTTTCAGAAGATCAGGCGACAGATCACAGGTGCTGTCAGAGATGATCTTGACCATGGGTGATAGCTCCTCGCTTTCTGCATAAACGTGCATGACATATCATCGTTGCACACAATGAATTCTGTGTGAACAAATCACTCCCATCATATCATAAAGTGCATGATTTGCATAGGGTTGGTGAAAAACAACGTTTGTGTTTTATTCGTGCAGTTGACAAAAGAGGGCCAAAATGATATCTATGTGGATGGAGCATTGAAAACATTGAGGTAGTCTCATGCAAAGAAGCATTCACAAGCTGGATATGAATATGATCCGCATCATCATGGCCCTGGCATGGCCCACCATGCTGGAACAGCTGATGCAGACCGCTGTGCAGTACATCGATCTGGCCATGGTAGGCTCGTTGGGCACCCAGGCCACGGCGGCGGTGGGAGCGACCACCACAGTCAACTGGCTCATCGGCAGCACGATCTCGGCGCTGGGCGTGGGCTTTTTGTCCTTTATCGCTCAGGCCTGTGGAGCGAAGGATCGCAGTGCTGCCGCCCGGGCAGTGGGACAGGCTGTGCTGGCGGTGATTGTGACAGGCCTGGCCTTCACAGCCGTGACGCTTGGGCTGAGTCCCGTGATCCCTGCATGGATGCAGGTGGAAGAGAGCATCCGTCCGCTGGCATCCCAGTATTTTTTCATTCTGTACCTGCCCATGCTGCCCAGAACGGCAACGATCATCTTCGGCACGGCCCTGCGTGCGGCGGGCGATACGAAAACGCCCATGAAGGTTGGCGTGGCGATGAACCTGATCAATGTTGTGCTGAACTTCCTGCTGATCTACCCCGCGCACACGATGCAGCTTGGCTCCCTGACCTTTATGATGCCCGGCGCCGGGATGGGTGTGGTGGGCGCAGCCATCGCCAGTGCGATTGCCTTTGCGGCAGGCGGTGTGTATATCACCATCGTGCTTTGGCGGCATCCCCTCATTTCGCCCCGGGGACAGAGGCTCCGCCCGGACTGGGGCATTCTCCGTCCGACGCTCCGGGTGGCGCTGCCCAACATGCTCCAGCGCTTTGGTACCTCCCTGGGCTATGTGGCCTTTGCTGCCATGATCAACGCCCTGGGCGAGGTGGCTACGGCAGCCCATACCATTGCCAATACGGTTGAATCGGCCTTCTACATCCCCGGCTACGGCATGCAGACTGCGGCGGCGACCCTGGCCGGCAACGCCTATGGCGCTAAGGACCACAAGCGCATGCGTGATCTGTCGGCGATGTTCATCCCCATTGAGATTGCGCTGATGATCCTCTCCGGCGGATTGCTTTTCCTCTTTGCGCCTGCGCTGATGGGGCTCTTCTCCACCGACGTGCAGGTCATCCATCTGGGCAGCACCGTGCTGCGGATGGTGGCGGTGTCCGAGCCCTTCTACGGCTTCTCCATCATCATCGAGGGCATGATGCAGGGCGTGGGGCGTACGCGTCAGCCCTTTGTGTATAACATCGTTGGTATGTGGCTGGTACGCATCGTGGGCACGTTCATCTGCACGGCCTTCCTGGGCATGGGGCTTGTGTCGGCCTGGGCGTGCATGATTGCCCATAATCTGCTGCTGTTCGTGCTTTTCCTCAGGCTCTATGTGACGGATGCGTGGAATCCGCTTTCTCCAAAATGAAAGAACTCCGCTTCCCGGTGCTGTTCGGGAAGCGGAGTTTTGCATGTGCGATGATGCCGGGGCGGATCAGCCAAGATCCGGTTCGTCACACAGGATGGCCTTGCCGCTCTTGCCCTCGGTTTCGACGATGAGCAGCTCGTTTTCGCCCGCCTTGAGCAGGGGAGCGGGGATGTACAGGCGCTTTTGCGGGCCGATCTCCCAGAAGCGTCCAAGGCAGAAGCCGTTGAGCATCACGGTGCCCTTGCCCCAGCCGGGCAGCTCCAGCCAGGTGTCGGCGGGCTCATCCACATGGAAGGTCAGGGCATGTGCTGCAGGAACGCCGTTGGGGGCGGTTCCATCAGGCTGCAGGGAGGCCATCACTGCCTCGTCGCACACAACCATGTCCCAGCCAAACTTCTGATGATCGTTGATCACCACACCGCTGTCGATGCCCTTGCGCTGGTGCTCCAGCTTGAAGGAGTAGTTCACGCGGCCCATGTTCTCCACGAGGATCTCCAGCACGACGCCCTTACGGACGGGGACGGCGGGCTTGAACTCCGTCGCATGCTGGAGGTCGTGATCGTAGAGGGTGGCGATGGTCTTGCCGTCGAGGATGATATGGGCGCGGTCATTGGCGGAAACCAGCTGAATCTTGCGCAGTTCGGTCTCGTTGGTCAGCACGGTTCGGTAGAGGGTGTAGCCGTAGTTCTGCCCCAGACGCTCCATGCTCACGGGGCAGACGCTGCGCACCGCGTCGCGCTGGCCCAGCAGCGCCATCAGCGGCTGGGAGGCTACATGCTTTGCTTCGCCAAAGGCCGCCCGCCTGATTTCG
>JAFUOR010000078.1 GCA_017481825.1 Clostridia bacterium | reverse complement strand
TGTGGATGGCGTGTGTGAACCCCTCCGATCTCGCTACGCTCGGCCACCTCCCCTACGAAGGGGAGGCTCAGTAACCAAGGCTCCCATTCGTAGGCGCGACGCGTTAAGAAAACATGCCAGTGGCATGTTTTTAGCCAAAGCAGGGAGCAATCTATGATTGCGACCGGGAGAGCTGTCTGCGTAAGCAGACTGAGGGGTTTGTTCCCTTGCGGCTGTGCGAGCTGTTTCGGCGGAATCGGAGATTCCGCGAAAGGCGCGTGGAGTGTTTTCACGCTGCGGCGTGGGTGCCTCCGGCGGGGAGGGGCTAACGCCGCCCCTCCACCCGCGCAAGGGGCATCGCCCCTTGACCCTTTTTTCCGCTTCCTTTGTTAGATGCGGGTGATGTCACTCAGCCGTTCGATATGCAGCTTTTCCATTTCCACCGGCAGCTGCTCGATGATCTCCTTACACGCATAGGGATTCACCAGATTCGCTGCGCCGACCTGCACGGCCTTGGCACCGGCCATCATCATCTCAATGACATCCCGCGCCGTGGAAATACCGCCCATGCCGATGACCGGAATCTTCACCGCACCAGTCACCTGATACACCATGCGCACCGCCACCGGGAAGATGCCCGGGCCGGAATATCCGCCCATGACATTCGCCAGGATGGGCTTACGGCGATTCAGGTCGATGCGCATACCCAGCAGGGTATTGATGAGGGACAGGCCATCCGCACCGGCTTCTTCGCAGGCCTTGGCGATGGACACGATGTCCGTCACATTGGGGCTGAGCTTGATGTACACCGGCTTGGTGGCGACCTGCTTCACAGCGCGGGTCACGGACGCGGCTGCTTCCGGGCTGGTACCGAAGGCCATGCCGCCGCCATGGACGTTCGGGCAGGAGATATTGACCTCCAGAATTTCGACCTGTTCTTCCTTGGTCAGCTTGGAGACGCACTCCACATACTCGTCGATGGAGAAGCCGCTGATGTTCGCCACGATGGGCTTGTGGAACACCTTGCGCAGCGCGGGCAGCTCGTGGGCGATGACATGATCCACGCCGGGGTTTTGAAGGCCCACGGAGTTCAGCATGCCATTGGGGCATTCCGCGATGCGGGGCGTGGGGTTGCCGAAGCGGCTCTCCGCCGTAGTACCCTTGAAGCTCAGGGAGCCGAGGATGTTGATGTCATAGAACGGCAGGAATTCCTGGCCGAAGCCATAGGTGCCGCTGGCAGGGATGATGGGGTTGTCCAGCTTCACGCCGGAAAGGGTTACGCTTAGGTCTTTCATGATCACTTGACCTCCTGTTGGGTTTCATCGGCTGCAAGATAGGCTTCAATCAGGCAGATATCTCGCCAGTCCTTCTCCCTGCCTAAAGCCTTTTTCATCTCGATCAGGCCTGTCAGGGTGATGACTGGAATACCCTCCACTTCAGTCACACCGTCATACAACCAATCCTCAAATATCTCAATATCCGGCGCATAGCTGATTCTCCGGGTGTCGTCGGGCATGCACTCCGTCGGAAAACCGGCTTGCTCCAGCTGATCAGCCAGCAATTTTGTGCAACCCAAGTCGATATCCGCTGTGGACTCACGCAGTCCGTACAGTACCATGGCACCACCAGCCAAGAGCCAGCAGCCATCACGCAAAAATGACAGTTCATCCACCCGCCGGATCAATTCCTTGCGATTCATCACCAGATCACTTCGTCACGGTCAAGCACCGGGCCGTCCTTGCAGATGCGCTTGTAGCCGCCCTTGACCTTCACCGTGCAGCCCATGCATGCGCCGAAGCCGCAGCCCATGCGCTCCTCGAAGGAAAGCTGGGCAGGCTTGTCCGTGGCGTTCATGATGGCTTTCAGCATCGGCAGGGGGCCGCAGGCGCAGATGTCGGTGAAGTCGAGTTCCTTCATCGCATCGGTAACCAGGCCCTTCACACCCGCGCTGCCGTCCATCGTGGCCAGCACAAAGGGCGCGCCCATGGCCTCCACCGCATCACGCAGGAAGACCTCGCTCTCCGTGTTGAAGCCCGCCAGCACAGTGGGGTGCTTGCCCTCCGCCAGGAGCTGCTTGCACAGGCCGATCATGGGAGGCAGTCCCACGCCGCCGCCGATGAGCAGGGGCTGATCGCCGCAGCGGGATGTATCAAAGCCGTTGCCCAGGCCATTGAGGACATCCAGCTCCATGCCGATCTTCATGGCGGACATGACCTCGGTGCCCTGACCGACCACCTTGTACACCAGGGTGATGGTGGTGTCGTCCCAGTCACAGATGGAAATGGGGCGACGCAGGTAGAAGCCGGGGATGGTCAGCTGCACGAACTGGCCAGGAGCCTTGATGGCGCTGGTATCGCCCTCCAGTTTCATGCGCCAGACGGCGGGAGTCAGCTGGGTGTTTTCAATCAATCTATAAAGCATCTTTTTCTCCTCCCACATCATGCTTTTGTAGGGGAGGGGCTTGCCCCTCCCGCAGCCGCTGGCAGCACATGCCTGTCAGGAAGCCATCGTTGGCGTTCTTCCTTGCAGCTGCTTAGATTCCGAGCACCGGAAGGGGCAAGCCCCTCCCCTACGGCTGGATTCAGAGTTTTTCGTATGCCACAGTTTCGCCGCAGATGGTCAGCTTGCACTCCGCGTGCACCTTCCAGCCCTCAAAGGGCGTGGCCTTGCCCTTGGACAGGAAGTCAGAGGGATCGATGGTCTGATCCGCGTGCAGGTCGAACACGGTAATCTCCGCACGATCACCGACCTCGCATCCACCGTCCAGGCAGAACCGCTTCCGGGGTGCATACACCATGCGGTCGATCAGCGTTTCCAGCGTCATCCGGCCGGTTTCCACAAAGTAGGTGTACATCAGCGGGAAGGCCGTTTCGATGCCCACCACGCCCATGGCGGACTTCGCCAGTCCCCTGCTCTTTTCTTCGTCGGAGTGGGGCGCGTGGTCTGTGGCGATCATGTCGATGGTGCCGTCCAGGATACCCTCCACCAGCGCGGCCTGGTCTTCCTTGTCGCGCAGGGGCGGATTCATCTTGAAGCGGCCCAGGTCTTGCAGGTCATCCTGGCTCATCAGCAGGTAGTGGGGGCCGGTCTCGCAGGTGATGTCTACCCCCGCTGCCTTGGCCTGACGGATGATCTCCACACTTTCCTTGGTGCTGACGTGGCAGACGTGGTAGCGGCAGCCGGTGGCGCGGGCCAGATCCACGTCGCGGGCAATGGGGGCCCACTCGCTCTTGGAGGGAATACCGGGAATGCCGTGCTCCTTCGCGAACGCGCCATCGTGGATCGCCCCGCCTGCGGGAATCAGGCTCATGTCCTCGCAGTGAGCCGCAATGATGGAGTCCGCCGCCTTGCAGCGCTCCATGGCCTCCTGCATGGTAGCAGCATCCTTCACACCGCGCCCGTCGTCGGAGAAGCCGATGACCCGATGGGCCAGACCGGCGATGTCTGTCAGCTCGCCCTCGCCCTTCTGACCGATGGTGATGGATGCGTAGGGCAGCACCCGAATGACCGCCTGCTGGGCGATCATCTCCTCCTGGACGCGCAGGTGCTCATCGCTGTCCGGCGCGGGATTGAGGTTGGGCATTGCGCCCACCACCGTGTAGCCGCCCCGGGCGCAGGCCTTCGTGCCGGTCTCGATGGTTTCCTTATAAGAAAATCCCGGCTCACGAAGATGCACATGCACGTCCGCAAATCCGGGAAAAACCGCCATACCCTGGCAGTCAAATACTTTATCTGCGTTGGAAGAAATAGCCTGACCACGGCCGGTGACGATACCGTCCGTAACCTCGATATCCATGGGGACAAGCTGACCGTGATCGTATACCAGACCGCCCTTGAGCAGCATTCGCACGGGACAACCTCCTCTGCCTGCGTGTTTTTCGTTATCCAAGTTATTATACAGGATATAAGAAAGGATTGCAAGTACTTTTTCACAAAAAATGCAGACACATGCAGGGCTCTGCCCTCCACCCGCCAGAGGCTCTGCTCCTGAACCCCGGCAGATACGCTGTCCCTGCACCCTGCGAAGGGTCATTCACGCAGCATCATCCTTCGCTTTCGCCTGCGGCGACCTTCCCACGGGGGAGTGCTCCGAACGATGCCTCTCGACACCCTTCGCGCGATGGCGTTGACCGCCTTCGGTTGATGCTGCGCGCGCGTGAGGATGAAGGATCAGAACGACGCTGATGCCCCACTTGTAAATAAAATATGAAATCTTCCCGTTCCCTCACAAACCGACAGAAACTCCTTTGCATTTTGGCCCCATATGTGCTACAATAAAGGCAGTATTCCTTCCGCCCAAAAGATTGGAGGTGTTCCCGGTCATGGACAGGCTGCCCCGTTGGTTCCGCATCGTCTTTGTCGCGGTGATGATCGCCCTTTGCGTGACCGTCGTGACACAGATCCCCCGCCAGGCCCGGCTGCGCAGTGACATTTCGCTGGCGCAGGAGGAGCTTTCCTTCAGCCAGCAGCGGCTGGAAAAGCAGCTGGTGGAATTCGAGCAGATCCGCACCGACCTCCCGCTGACCGAGGCTGAACTGGCTCGTGTGTCCCCGGAGGCAGAAGCCATCTACACCCGTGAGCAGGAGCTGCGCGAGCAGCGCAAGGCCCTGCGCGCCGAAAACGAGGCGCAGGCTGCGGCCATCGCCGAACTGGAGGCCCAGCTTTACGTCACCAGCGGCGAGCATGCCGCCATCCGCGAGCGCATCGAAAACATCGAGGCGCAGCTGGTCGAATGGCAGAGCCAGCTCAACGCTATCAAGGAGCTCGTCCAATAACGGTTTAACACGCGTCCCCGCGCGTTGATGAACATAGGAACATACTGCAAGGAGGTCATTCCCATGTCCGAGAATACCAACAAGAAGAGCACACCCCTTATTGCGCTGATCGTGGTGCTGGTGGTCGCCGTCATCATGATGGTGGTGCTGTTCGCCCAGAGCCGCAACCTGAGCTCCCAGCTGGACACCCTGTCCACCGAGCTGACCGAGAGCCGTGCCGATCTGCAGGAAACCATCGCCGACAAGACTGCGGTGGAGGAGCAGCTCACCCTGGCTGAAAACAACCTCAAGGAAGCCCAGGCCACCCTGGAGGAATCCACCCGGAAGGTGGCTGACCTGGAGGCCCAGCTGGTCACCCTCACCGCCGAGAACGAGGCCAACAAGGCGCAGATTGCCGTGCTGACCGCCGATCTGGAGACTGCCAAGCGCAACAAGGAGGCCGCCGAGGTCTATCTGGCCAATGTTGAGAGCAGCATCCAGCTGGCCATGGCCGCGCTGAACGGCGGCACCCCCGTACCGGCTGAGACCCCCACCCCCGTCGTGGACGAAACCGTCGAAGCCGACCCCATCGTTGAGGCTACCGAGGAGCCCGCTGCCGAGGCCACTGAGGAGCCCGCTGTCGAGGCCACTGAGGAGCCTGCTGCCGAGGCCACTGAGGAGCCTGCTGCCGAGGCCACTGAGGAGCCCGCTGCCGAGGCCACTGAGGAGCCTGCTGCCGAGGCCACTGAGGAGCCCGCTGTCGAGGCCACCGAGGAGCCTGCTGCCGAGGCCACCGAGGAGCCTGCTGTCGAGGCCACTGAGGAGCCCGTCGCCGAGACCACCGAGGAGCCTGCTGCCGAGGCCACGCCCGAAGTGACCGGCGAGCCCGTGGTGGAAGTACCTGTGGCCGATATCGCCACCGGAACCGACACCACCGAGAACACCGACGAGCCTGCCGCCGACGAGGAATCCGCCATTGCGCCCGAAGTGATCGTGGTCAAGGGCTTCCAGAGCGACCTGACCATCACCGTGACCTTCGACGCTGCCGGCGCCATCGAAACCCTGCTGGTGGACGCCTCTGGCGAGACCGCTGATCTGGGCGTCAAGGCCGGCGAGGAAGCCTTCACCGCGCAGTTTATCGGCAAGACCCTGCCCGTCGCCCTGACCACCGAGGAAGTTCCCGGCATCGACGCCATCTCCGGCGCGACCGTGACCTCCCAGGCCGTCGTTGACGCGCTGAACACCCTGGTTGTAGCGGAATAATTCGCTCCCACTGCCCCGGGCCGGATATGGCTCGGGGTTTTTCATGTCCAAAAGGCTCTCCCCTTGGGAGAGCTGTCAGCATCAGCTGGCCGGGAGGGTTCGTGCTTCCGCAGACGCGCCTTCCTTACAGCATAATCGAGCTTGTAGCGGAGAGAACCTCTTTCAACCTCGCGAACGCTCGGCCACCATCCCCAAAAGGGGAGGCCTTCGTAAGTGAACCCATCAAAAAGGAACGCACCCATCCGGAATGCGTTCCTTTTTGGTGCCATTATGCCTTGCAGTACTTGTTCATCAGCGCTTCCAGTACATCCAGGGTAGCTTCCGCCGCAGCCTGATCCGCCCCCTTGGCAAACAGGTACGCCTTCAGCTTGGGCTCCGTGCCGGAGGGCCGCACGATGATCTTGCAGCCGTCCTTGAGCGCAAAGGACAGCACATCGCTCTTGGGCAGACCGGTCTCATCGTTCTGATAGTCGATGCGCGCGGCGGTCTGGAAGGCCGCGTCCGCAAAGTCACCGAGGGGTTTGCGCAGATTTGCCATGATACCCGCCATGGTCTTCGCACCGCTCTCGCCCTCGTATTCGAAGGTCAGCAGGCGCTGGGCGAAGAAGCCATGCTCCTTGCGCAGCAGGTCGAGCTTGTCCAGCAGGGTCAGGCCCTCGGCCTTGAGATTCGCAGCCATTTCGCACACGAGGACGGCAGCATTCACCGCGTCCTTGTCGCGCACATCCGTGCCGGAGAGATAGCCGTAGCTCTCCTCAAAGCCAAAGATGTAGCGTTCGGGATGGCCCTCCTTCTCCAGCAGGCCAATCTGCTCGCCGATGAACTTGAAGCCCGTCAGCACGTTGCGCAGCTCCACGCCGTATTTCTCGCAGATCGGCACGGCCATCTCGGTAGTCACGATGGTCTTGACCGCAACAGGCGTCAGCTCCGATGCTTTCTTATGCGAGCAGATGTAATCCAGCAGCAGCACGCCCATGTCGTTGCCGGAGATCAGCACCACCTCGTCGCCCACGCGCACGCCTGCGCCGATGCGGTCGCAGTCAGGGTCAGTGGCCAGGCACATGTCGGCGCCGGTAGCGATGGTCTTCTCGATGGCCAGCTTCATGGCCTCGCGGATCTCGGGGTTCGGGTAGGGACAGGTGGGGAAATGGCCGTCGGGCAGCTCCTGCTCGGCAACGATCTCCACATCAATGTTGCCCATGCGCTTCATCATCTCGCGCACGGGAACATTGCCGGTGCCGTTGAGGGGGCTGTACACCAGATGCAGCCGCTCGGTGGCAGGGGCGATGCGCAGGCCCTCCATGACCTTGTAGTAGCTCTCGATGGTTTCGTCATCAATCCAGGAGATCATGCCGGAGGCCATCAGCGCGTCAAAGTCCGGCAGTTCGGGCACGAGGGTCTCCTCGGCGCAGATGTAGCCGTAGATGCGGTCAGCGGCCTCGATGGTGATCTGGCAGCCGTCATCGCCGTAAACCTTATAGCCGTTGAACTTGGCCGGGTTGTGAGAGGCGGTTACCATCACGCCCGCGCTGGTGTGCAGATGGCGCACGGCGTAGGACAGCATGGGCGTGGGCATGAGGGTCTTGTAGATGTACACGCGGATGCCCATCGCTGCCAGCGTTGCGGCGGTCAGGCGCGCGAAATCGGTGGAGTGAATGCGGCTGTCGCAGCTCACAGCACAGGAGGGATTGGCGAAGGTCTCCTTGAGGTACTTGCCCAGGCCGCGGGTGGCCTTGGACACGGTGTAGAGATTCATGCGGTTGGTGCCTGCACCCAGCACGCCGCGAAGGCCGCCGGTGCCAAAGGCCAGCTCGCGATAGAAGCTGTCGGAGATCTGCTCCTCGTTCATGGCCTTGAGCTGGCTGAGCAGCTCCTCGGGCATTCCGGGGCAGTCCAGCCACGCCTGATACTTTGCATTCATGGGTATTTCCTCCTTACGATTCGTTCCATTCCGGGTTGTTAATCAGCAGTTAGCCTTTTCTCTTCATGCAAAAAGGCAGCATCGAGATGACATGCAACGATACTGCCATGGAAGGAAAACAGGTTTACATATGAGCAGCCATGCCGTAATCGTCCTCATCCACCATGGGCATCTGCTCGGCGGTGGGCTGCACCATCTGGGCGGTATGCTCATTCATGGGGCTGATGGGGCGGATCATCTGCCAGTTCCAGACGAAGGACTCCACCGTCAAGCCCAGGCCGCAGCTGTACAGCATCTCAGAGATGCTCTCCAGCATCATGCGGAGGCGGCGGGCATACATGCCCCGCTGGCTGTTGAAGGGCGCCAGGACGAGGGTATTGATCTCATCGCAGATAAACATCGGGTGCCCTGCGAAGCCAAACATGCAGGAATACTGCGGCTTGCCATCGGTCTTGATATTCAGGGGAACCTTGCCCATCCACCAGCTCTGGCTTTCCAGAATCATCATATAGCGGCCCATCACCTCCGGCGGGAGCTGGAAGGTGCAGTCATCGACAATCTGACCCAGGCTGTTGAACTTGCGGTATGTCAGGGTGTTATTGCCATACAGCGCCACGTTGAAGCCGCCGTCTTCAGCCGAGGCGCTCCGTCCGGGGCGGTAGATATACCAAAATAATGGGGCCATGCCCGTGTTGACGATCACGCTTGGCCCTCCTCTCCAGTACAGACTGATACATATGTTACATGATAATTCCAAATTCGTTATTCGTCAATACCTTTCGAGGCATTTTGCGCAATTTCGGCAAGGTTAACAATGAAATCGTTCGGATTTGTTCAATCTTCCGAACGCCCTTATGCCTGCCCAAAAAGTCCCTCGACACATGCCGACAGACGCTCCGCCAGGAAGTCAATATTCGCCTGATCTGCCTGCGTGTCGCGCCCGGTATGGATGCGGGTCGTCATATACCCCACGCCCTTGACCCACTTGTGCGCGCTCACGCCGATGCCGCATTTGAAGGAGCGGAAGTCGCTGTTGCCGCGGGTGGTGAGGCTGGAAAACTGGTGCACCTGATAGGCGTCATTGCCTGTGAGGGTTCTGCTGAGCACCTCGTACTGATCCATGTTCTTCGCCAGTGCCGGGACGGAAAGGATGATATGCTCGCCCACGCCCACGCAATCCAGGTTGACCACAAAGCCCGTGTGCTGCATTTCAAGATGATCCTTGGCATAGGCCTTGGAGCCCCGGCAGCCCTTCTCCTCATTATCAAAGAGGATGAAGGCCACCTTCCCCCGCTGCTGCGCAGGAATGCGGCTCATCAGCTCCAGCAGCGCCGCCACGCCGGAGGTGTTGTCGTTCACGTTATGCTTGTTGGCAGGGCCGTAGAGCATGGACATCAGCAGCGCCAGGTACACGCCAAAATAGCCCAGGAGCATCACCTGCTGGCTTTGGGTCACCGCGCCCAGCACCAGCCCGACGCCCAGCGCAATGGCCAGCATGCCGCCCACCACCAGCGCCTGATACAGGAAATACACGCCCCAGTTGCGGGGGATGAGCAAATTCGGAATGCCGATGCAGCCGGGGGTGTCATAATGGGCGGTGAAGGTGATCTCCGCCTTGTCGGGATTGCCCACGACGATGTTGTAATGCTTGTCCTTATCGTTCTTCTCGATCTTCACGCTGTAACCGCGCTTCTCGATGTTGACCTTCACCCACTCGCGGAAGGCTGCCTTCTGCTCCTTTGTGCGGCGGATGGGGAATTTTTCGTTCAGCTGCTCCAGAATGGTCATAAGCGTCCTCCAAAATACGTATTACAGGCTTTCCACAAAGGCAGACAGGCCGTCCGCAAGGAAGTCGAGGTTCTCCTGACGGCAGACGGTATCCTTCCTCGTGTGGATCCTGTCGCAGTAGAAACCGATGCTCTTCGCCCGCTTGCAGGCGCAGACCGCCATGCCCAGGGTGAAGTTGGCCTGATCCGACGGGTACACGCCGCCCTCAGCCTTGAAGAAATGCGCCTCGCAGCCCGTCTGCGCGCCTATGGCCGCTGCCAGCTTCTCATAGGAGGGCAGCGCACGGGTCTTCCTGTTGGCGATAAAGAGCATGTGCTCCCCATCGCCCACGCAATCCATGTTGACGACCAGCTTTTCCGTCTTGACGGTCTTGTGTTTGCTGGCATAACCTGCTGAGCCCAGCATGCCCTTCTCCTCGTTGTCAAAGAGGATGAACGCCGCCTTGCTGCGCTGCTTTTCAGGCAGGCGGGTCAACAGCTCCAGCACGGCAGCGGTGCCGGAGGTGTTGTCGTTGACATTGCTCCTGTTTGCAGGGCCAAACATCATCAGGCCGATGATGGCGTACATGCAGACCATGGTGATCAGCGCGCCTGCCATCGCGCCCGTCTCGGCAGCTCCGGTCAGCGTACCGACAAGCCAGCCGCACAGCGCGCCCACGACGATGCCCGGCAGGATCATCAGCAGTGCCAGACCAATCTGGTACATAAGGAAGACAGGGATGTTGCGGGGCGTGATGAAGTTCGGCACAGGCATCCCTGGCGGCGTGTCATAGTGCCCGCCAAAGACGACCTCCGCCGTCTCCGGGTCGCCGATGACGATGTTGTGGCTGCTGCCCTTCTTTTCCACCTGCGCGCTGTACCCCAGCGACTGGGCGTATGCCACCGCCCACTCGCGGAAGGCTTCCTTCTGCTTTTTCGTCTTGCGGATGGGGTACTGCTCCACCAGCGTCTCCAAAATGGTCATTGGTGCTCACTCCTTGACAATATCGACCACCGTCAGCGTGTCTCCCGCCACGGTGAAGCGCACGTCTCTGCCTCCGTAGGCAAAGCCGTAAATGCGGTTTTCGTCATGCTGATAGGCGGGGCGCGGATCCTGCGCCAGCACGCCCATGAGGGCGTGACGCTCCTCCAGTGGAACGAGGTGCTGCAATTCCTCCGGGAACACCACCTGCAGGCGGTAGTCCTTTGTTTCCTGGGTGAAGCCGCCCACCGCGTCCGGCACGCTGTCCGCATAGGGCAGATAGGGCTTGATATCGTAGATGGGCGTGCCGTCCATCATGTCCGCGCCGGTGACGACGAGCACCTTGCCCTCGCTGCTGTCCTCCACGTGCAGGAGCTTCACCACCGTCAGGCCAATGGGATTGGGGCGGAAGGGCGACCTGGTAGCGAACACGCCCATGCGTGTGTTGCGCCCCAGCCTCGGCGGGCGCACCGTCGGCCGCCACGCCTGACTCTCCCCCTCCCTGACCGCCTGATGAAACCCCCAGATCAGCCACAGGTGAGAATAATCTTCAATTCCCCGCAGCGCCTCCGCCACGCGGAACTCCTTTTCAAACACGATGGTGGAAACCAGCTCCGGCACCAGCCCCGACTGCCTCGGCAGCCCGAACTTCGTCGGAAACGCATTGCGGATGCGTGCAATCACCTGCATGCCGGTTGCTCCTTCCCAAAATATAAGTCCAGTATACAGAATAGCACAAAAACCGCCACAGCGCAAGCGTGAAGCCAGGGCGCCCTGCGCCGCATGCAAAGACGATTTGCTTTCCTCCATGTTTTATGCTATACTGATATTTGTTCACCCCAACATCACCCGAACATCACACAAATGGAGTTGAATGATCAATGAAGCGTATCCTGCTGCTTCTGCTGGCCCTGACGATGGTGCTCCCCTGCGCGCTGGCGGAAGAGACGACGACCTATGCCCCCATCGAAACCTGGCTGAACAACAAACAGCCCGCCCCCGCGCCCTATGCGCCCAATCCCGATGGCTATCTGCCCGATAACGGCGGCTATGCGGATGATTCCCTCTCCATCACTGTGGAAACCCATTACTGGACGGACGATATCGTTCAGGTGGAGAATCCCGGCGATGGCATCACCACCGTGCTGGCTGTGCACGTCAAGCTGACGGACGCTTCGCAGTTCCGCACCGCGCTGGCCTCGCCCTATCCCTCCAAGCAGATTGCCCGCGTGGAGCAGATGGCCCAGCGCAACAATGCCGTGCTGGCCATCAACGGCGATTTCTTCAACCATCACGATAGCGGTATCGCATATCGCAATACCCGCAAGATGCGCTTCAACGCCAACAACCTGCGCGAGCTGCTCATCATCGACGAGCAGGGTGATTTCCACTACCTGCGCCCCACCAGCCAGAAGGCCTGGGACGCCTACATCGCGGGCGGCGGCACCGTGCTGCACACCTTCTGGTTCGGCCCGAACCTTGTCCTGGAAAACGGCGAGCCGATGACCACCTTCACCAACAACGAGAATAACGGCCCGTGGATCAAAGCCCAGCGCCTCGTCATTGGTCAGGTCGGCCCGCTGGAATACCTGATCCTCGCCTGCGAAGGCCCCGAGAGCACGGATTATAAGGATCAGGGCTTCACCCTGGGCCAGATGGCCAAGCTGGCTGTCACCTACGGTCTTGACAACGCCTACAACCTTGACGGCGGCTCCTCTACCACCGTTGTGCTGAACAACACGAAGATCAACTCCCTCTCCAACCCCAAGCGCCGCGAGGTGGGCGACTGCATCTACTTCGCCACGCTGATTCCCAGCAATTAAGCATGAAGCCGTACCATTTGGTGCGGCTTTTCTTCAAAAGGAGGTGCCTCATGCGCCAGACAGAACGCACGGCCATCGTGCTGCGCTATGCCAACTACCGCGACAATGACCGCATGCTGACCCTGTTCAGCCCGACGCAGGGGCGCATTGAGGCCCTCGCCCGGGGCTGCCGCAAGCCGCGTTCGCCCATCCTCAACGCCAGCGAGCTCTTCGCCCTGGGGGATTTCGAACTCTACCAGAAGGGCGCGCACCTGACGGTGATCTCCGCCTCGCTGATGGAGACCTTCTATCCCCTGCGGCAGGATTTTGACCGCCTCGCCGTAGGGATGTACCTGCTGGGCGTGGCGGAGAACATCATCCAGCCCGGTGTTCCGGCGCAGGAGCTGTTCATGCTGCTGCTGCACACACTGTCCCGGCTGACCTTTTCCGATCAGCCCTGGAAGCCGCTGACAGCAGGCTTCCTGCTGCACCTGTCCAACTGCGAGGGTTTCCGGCCGAGGCTTTCCCACTGCGTCCACTGCGGACGGCGAATGCAGGAGGGCGAGAGCACCTGGTTTGACCATGCCGAGGGCGGGCTGGTGTGCCGGGAGTGCCATCTGCCTGCCCACGCGCCAATATCGGCAGCGCAGGTGCAGTGGATGAAGAAAAAACTCCAGTCCGGCGCGTCGACATGGGTTGATCAGCCTGATCAGATGGCCCCCTACAAGCTGCTGCGCGACTATGTGGAGTCACGGCTGGACAAGACCGTGCGGGCCGCGGCGATGCTGCCCAGGGATTGACCGATAGGTATCGCAAAACAAAAGGAACGCGCCAGATGCGGTGCGTTCCTTTTATCATGGATTTATTCAAGCGATGCGAAATATGCCCTTGCCTCCTCCGCATCCCGGGCGATCTGCGCCCGCAGCGCCTCCTTGCTTTCAAAGCGCTGCTCCGCCCGCTGATGCCGCAGGAAAGACAGCCTCACCCGCTTGCCATACAGGTCGATGTCCTCGTCCAGCACATGAGCCTCCACGGTGAGGCTTCCCTCCGGGAGCGTGGGATGGCGGCCGACATTGACCACCGCGGGGTAGATGTCCTCAGCCGTCTCCAGCCAGCAGCAGTAGACGCCAAAGGCCGGCAGCGCCTTGCTCCTGGGCGTCTCCACATTCGCCGTGGGGAAGCCCATGGTGCGGCCCAGCTGCTTGCCCTCGCCCACCTTGCCAGAGAGCGTGTAGGCATGACCGAGCAGCCGGTTCACCGCCGCAATATCCCCCTCAGACAGCAGCTGGCGGATGCGCGTGGAGCTCACCGTCTGGCCCTCGATAACCACCTCCGGCACAATCACCGTGCGGAAGCCATGGCATTTGCCGTATTCCCGAAGGAGCTTGCCATCACCCCTGCCGCCCTTGCCAAAGGTGAAATTGTACCCGCACACCACGACCACCGGCGCATAGACGCGTACCAGCTCATCCAGAAAATCCTGGGGATCCTGATCGGCACGGGCGCGGTCAAAGGTGGTGACGCACAGTCCATCCACGCCGAAGGTCTGCATGATGCGGGCCTTCTCGGTCAGGGTAGTCAGCAGCGGCGGGGCGATTTCCGGCTTGAGCACCCGCAGCGGATGAGGCTCAAAGCTGCACACCGCCAGCGGATAGACCATCTCCTGCGCCAGCTCGTCGCCGCGCATCAACAGCGCCTGATGCCCACGGTGCACGCCATCAAACATGCCCAGCACCAGCACGCAGGGGTTCAGCCGCTGCGGGTCACGGATGATTCTCATCGATGTTGCTCCTTTCCGGCGGTATCTGGCATTTCCACGCCAGCACATCGCCTTCGCGGGCCGCCATGCCCCAGAATGCCTGATTCAGGTAAATGCGCACAGCCTGCCCTTCCGGCAGTTCCCGCGCCGCTGCGATGCGCTTGACCGGCAGCTTCACGCCGTTGACCACCTGCTTCTCCAGGAAGCCCGGCACGTCCACACGGCAGATGTGCTGAATCGGCCAGTCCAGCGGCAGCAGATGCTCCGCGAGGGCGCCTGCTGCACTGTACTGCGCAGCCTCCTCCAGGGTCATGGCCGTATCGAGGGTGAACACGCCGCTCTGGGCGCGCAGCAGGAAGCGCATGTGCGCAGGGCAGCCCGTCAGCTTGCCCAGATCGTCGCAAATGGAGCGGATATATGTCCCGCGTCCGCAGCGGACGGTCATCAGCAGGCCGTGGTTCGGCGTTTCATCGTGGAGCGTGATGGATGCCACATGCACCTGTCGCAGCGGCACCTCCACCGTTTCGCCTCTGCGGGCGCGCTCGTACATGGGGGTGCCATCCTGCTTGATGGCGCTGTACATGCTGGGACGCTGGAGGATATCGCCGGTCAGCTGATCCGCCGCCGCACGCACCTGCTCACGGGTGGGATACGCCGTGCCGGTTTCGATCACGCGGCCTGTGGCATCCTGCGTGTCCGTGGCATAGCCGAAGGCCGCCTCGGCAACGTAGGCCTTTTCCTTGTCCACGAGGTAGTCAAAAAGGCGCGCGGCCCGGCCGATCATCACCGGCAGCACGCCAGCCGCCTCGGGGTCGAGGGTGCCGGCATGGCCCACGCGCTTCTCCCCGGTCAGGCGCTTCACCACCGCTACCACTGCGGCGGAGGTCATTCCCGGGGGCTTGAGGATATTCAGGAATCCGTTCATTCGGACAACTCCAATTCTTCTGCCATACGCGCCACGACCTGCCTGACGGCTTCATCCAGCGTCATCTGAACGGTCGCGCCTGCCGCCTGGGCATGCCCGCCGCCGCCAAAGGACTGCGCCACGCCGCTCACGCAATGGGGCGCCACTGCCCGCAGGCTCAGCTTGACCTGGGCATCCGCGGTTTCCCGCGCAAAGACGCACATGTGCACGCCCAGAACATCCAAGCCGTAGTTGACGATGATCTCTGCATCCTCCGGCAGCGCACCGCAATCGGCAAAATCCTGCCGTGTCAGGCGGATGGAGGTGATGCGCCCCCCATGGTGGAAGCGCAGCGTATCCAGCGCCTTGGCCAGCAGCGCCACCTGACGCGGCGGACGCTCCCGGTACAGCCTGCGGCAGGCCTCGGCAATGGGCGCACCGGCCTCCACCAGTTCGCCCATGACACGATAGGCCTCGGGCGTGGTGCTGTTGTAGGCCAGATGCCCCGTATCGGTGCTCAGGCCCACGGCCAGACACAGCGCTGCCTCCGCCGTGACGGTGCAGCCCATGCGCGTCAGCAGCTCGTAGATGATCAGCGCGTTGGCAGGGGCGCTGCCATCGACAACGTTCTCCTCGCAGTAGCAGGTGTTGGTGCCGTGGTGGTCAATCTGGGCGGTATACTCCGCCCTGGCCATCAGCGCGGCGCAGCTGCCCATGCGCTTCTCATCGGAGATATCCACACACAGGAGCAGGTCGAAGTGCTCGTCCGCCGCCGTTTCAGGCTCACGGAAGCCCTCCGCCCCCGGCAGGAAGCGGAGAATATCCGGTATCTTGTCCTGGCAGAAGAGTGCGACGCGCTTGCCCATCTCCAGCAGCCCCAGGCGCAGGGCCAGGGCGCTGCCCACCGTGTCGCCGTCGGGGCTGACATGGCTGATGAGCGCGATGCTCTTTGCTGCATGGATGGCCGCGATCACGCCATCAAGTGGTCTCGTTGTCCTCATGGCTCGTCCCCTCCGTCTTCTGTGCGTCGGCAAGCACCTTGGCGATGTGCACACCATAGGCGATATTCTCGTCGCTGACGAAGGTCAGCTCGGGGCTGTAACGGATGATGATGTTCTGACCCAGCGCACGGCGGATGTACCCGGCAGCGCTCTTAAGGGCCTTGACCATGCCCTCGCGCTTGTCGTCCTCCAGGACGCTGACGTAGATCTTGGCATGGCGCAGGTCACGGGTGACCTCCGCACGGGTCACGGAGAAGGTGCCGCTGATGCGCGGATCGTTTAGCTCCTCACGGATGATCCGATCCACCTCGCGGCGAACCTCCTCGGAAATACGGTCAATACGGTTATAGCTCATGATTTCTCCTCCCAGAGGCGCTGCCTCTGGACTCCGCTTAAGGGCGTTACGCCCTTAAGAATCCCTTTTTGCGATTTGGTTGCGCACCTTCGGTCAGGCCTGAGCACGCATGCTTGGTGCAACGGGCGGCAATCTGCCGCCCGTCCGACACACCTTTTAACAAGCAAGGGGAAGGCACGGTCATCGTGTCCTTCCCCTGCCTTATTGATTCATCTATATTTCCCGTACCCTCAACTTCCTCGCGTGCTCAACCTCAACCGAAGGGGCTCAACTCCATCGCGAAATGGGTGTCGAGAGGGCCATTGACCCTTCGCGGGTGCAGGGCAGAGCCCTGCCGGGGGCTGGGGCAGAGCCCCAGGAAAGGGGCTTCTCAAGGGGACATATCCCCTTGAGAGGGGATGTAAGGGGCAGCGCCCCTTACCGAGGAATTTCTTCCATGATGAAGCACTCGATGATGTCGCCTTCCTTGATGTCGTTGTGGCCCTCGAGGGACATACCGCACTCGAAGCCTTCCTTCATCTCCTTGACGTCTTCCTTGTAGTGCTTCAGGCTGCTCAGCTTGCCCTCGTGCACCACCACGTTGTCACGCAGCAGGCGAACCTGGGCATTGCGCTGCATCTTGCCATCGGTCACGTAGGAACCGGCGATGATGCCCGCGCCGGTGATCTTCATCACCGCACGAACCTCCGCATGGCCCAGGATGACCTCCTTGAACTCGGGAGCAAGCAGGCCCTTCATGGCCAGCTCCATGTCCTCGATGGCCTTGTAGATGACCGTGTACAGGCGGACATCCACCTTCTCGCGCTCGGCAGTCTCACGGGCAGAGGCATCGGGACGGATGTTGAAGCCGATGATGATGGCATTGAAGGCGCTGGCCAGGTTCACGTCGTCCTTGGTGACAGCACCGGCGGCGCTGTGCAGCACGCGGACGCGCACCTCGTCGTTGGAAAGCTTCTCCATGGCCTGCTTGACGGCCTCGACGGAGCCCTGCACGTCTGCCTTGATGATCAGGTTCAGGGTGGTCTGCTTGCCAGCCTCCAGGTTGGAGAACAGGTTCTCCATGGACATCTTCGCCATGGAAGCCTCGCGGGAGGCCTTCAGCTTGGCCTTGCGCTCCTCGGCGACCTGGCGGGACAGGTGATCGTCACCCACGGCGATCATCTCATCGCCAGCGGAGGGCACCTCGTCGAAGCCCATGATCTCCACAGGCATGGAGGGACCGGCTTCCTTGACCTTTTCGCCCTTGTCGTTGATCAGGGCACGGACGCGGCCGGAAGCCATACCGGCAACGATGTTGTCGCCCACGCGCAGGGTACCGTTCTGCAGCAGCACGGTAGCCAGGGGGCCACGGGCCTTGTCCAGC
>JAFUOR010000077.1 GCA_017481825.1 Clostridia bacterium | reverse complement strand
CCTCAGCTTCTATTCTTACGACGATCTTCTGATTCAGATGAAACGCTATCTCTATCGCGCCAATCGCATCCCCATGGCTGTCCTCGGTTGGCATTCTCCTGTCCAGATGCGCAGCCTCCTCGGCGCCGCCGCGAAGTGAATCCGCTCGGGCTACGCCCACCCGCCATCACTTCGCCCTCCCTTCCCCTTGCTCTTTCGTTCTTTTTCTTGGTCTCACATCATTGACTAATGAACATTATGGGCGGGTTTTTTCAGGAAAATCGCCTTATTTGCAGATAAAGAGCCCATATTCCTTGGGCAGGGAGAGCACGCCGTTCACCTGATGGGCGCGGAAAGCCTGCAGCAGCGTTTCGTCCGGGACGTCCGCCAGGATGGACATCTGCTGCATCGAGCGCAGATAGGCGATCAGGTCGGACAGATCCGTCACGTCCAGCGCGTCCTCCCGGTCCAGGCGCTCCACCTGGGCAAAGGCTGCGCCCAGCTGTGCTGCGCCGTTTTGCAGCGTGAAGCGGTGGTTCGCGCTCTGCTCGATGCCCAGCATCTCCAGCACAGCCTCGGTGACGCCATGCTCGCCAAAGGTCGCGGCGAAGAAGCGCCCGCCCGCCTTCAGCACACGGCGGATTTCACCGATGGCCCGCCCGATATCCGGCACGTGGTAGAGCATCATGTTCGCGATCACCACATCGAAGGACGCGTCCGCGTAGGGCAGGGTCTGCGCATCCACCACGGCGTAGGCGGCAGGCAGGTGCGCCAGATTGGCTTTCGCTGTCTCCAGCATGCCCTCGCTCAGGTCGGTCAGTGTCAGCTCACAGCCATCCGGAAGAACCACGCCCTGCCACATGCTGCCCGTGCCGCATCCCAGCTCCAGAACGCGCTCCCCAGGCTGCAGAGCATAATGGGATGAAATCCACTCGCCAAAAGGCTGCCTGTTGCGGCTGTACCTGGCATGAATGCTGATGCGCGTTTCCAGCCGCGCCGAGGTGGCATACTGCGTTTGCAGGGTAGCCATATTGGTCAGCGACATGTGTTCAACCTCCTTAGTAATCGCTGATTTATTCGGTGGCGACGCTGGCAATGCCTTTTCCGCCATCGCACCACGTCATTCAATCATCGCTTACCTTACAGACTTCTGAGCATGTCCAGCATTTCTTCAAACGTGCCCTGATCGCCCTGCCATGGCTTTTCAGCGTGGGGCAGCCGCCAGTTGGTGACCAGATAGGTGTCCATGCCAAGGGACGAGGCCGCCATCATGTCCTCGCGGTCATCGTTGCCGATCATCAGGCAGTTGGCGGGGTTCAGGCCCATGCGCTCGCAGATATCGACGTAGTACGCCGGATTGGGCTTGCAGAAGCGATCCGTGGCGTAGTAGGTCACCAGATCGAAATCCTCGGGAGCCAGCCCGATCCAGCTCAGGCGGGTGCGCTGACCTGCCAGCGGGAAGAGGGGATTGGTGGCAAGAATCACCCGATCAGCCTTCTGTCGGGCAAGCTTCACAGCCTCGCGGGCCAGGGGATTATCCCCCGTGGCAGCCCTGGCGCCGTGGAAGCCCTGGGTGTAGAAGGTGTCGCAGATGGGCTCGACTACCTCGCGCTGCACACCGGCCAGGGTGGTGAAGGCCTCCCAGAAGGCGTCGGCGTTGGAGCGCGTGCCGTCATTGCCCATCATGGCCTTGACTCCGGCAAACATGGCGGTCTTGAACGCATCCGGTGCCACGCCAAAGGGGGCGACCTCCTTGTACAGCGCGTGGAAATAGGCCTTCACAAAGGCCTCGGTGTCCATGGGCAGCAGCGTGCCGTCCAGATCGAATAAGATGGCGGAATAATGCATAAGACCCTCCTGTTATTGGTCGATGTATTTGCTCCCGGGCACATCCATCAGGTACTGCCCGCAGGGCGTGTGTTGCATGCTTTGGCAGATGAGGTGTACGCTTATTATACATGATTTGGCTCGTACTTGCAATGGGCGAAGGTGCTGCCGGGAAACGCCTCTGCATATGTGGAAAAACCTCATCCGTCACCGAGCAGGCTCAAGAAAGGGGATGCGAATCCCAAAGGCTTCCCCTTGAGGGGAAGCAGTCAGCGCTTGCGCTGACTGCTGAGGAAGTCACTTGCCAACGTAGTGACCTCCCCAAAGGAGCCTTTGGTGCACGTGGTTACACGCTGTGTGAAAATGTAATGAAAACGCCTAACCGTCTTGACATCCCAAATTCAGGGGTTTATAATAAGCACAAGAAATATGCAAAGGAGGAGCGCCATGGAACCCGCATATCAGGAGATGGGGAAGGTGCTCAAGGCCCTGTCTGATCCCAAGCGTCTGCGAATTGCAAGCCTTCTGGCCAAGGAGGAGCTGGGCGCCAGCAAGCTGCTGGAGTTTTTTGAGGTGACGCAGCCTACGCTGAGCCACGACATGCGCGTCCTTCTGGATGCCGGCGTGGTGACGGAGCGCCGCGCCGGTAAGCAGGTGTTCTACCGCCTGAACAAGGAGAACATGTCCGCCTTTACGCTGCAGCTGCAGGGCGCCCTGGAGCTGTAATCAACAGAATAAGCCGCGCTCGCTGCCTGTGATGGGACAGCGAGCGCTTTTGTTATGGGCAGCCTTTATTCCCCCGTCACCAGATCGGTGGGTGTGGCGGGCGTTTCCAGGAGCATGTCCCGCACAAAACGGTCGAAGAATGCAATGGCATTCTCGTCGTTGCCCGTCTCGAAGAAGAGGGACAGGTAGTAGTCGCTGGGATCGGTGTACATCATGTTCTTCATCCCGGGCAGGCCTGCGCAGGGGATGCCATAGAGGTGCTTTTCGCCCGTATCGCCCAGCTCACGCCAGCCGCGGCTAAGGCTTACGCCCTGCTCCTCCAGCAGCGCCACCAGCTCCGGCAGGACCTGATCGATGGCCATGAAGCCGCCGTCTGCCGCGTAATTCTGGAACTGGGTTCTGGGCAGAGCGTAGAGGTCGCATTCGCGGGCGGCGATACGGGTGGTGAGGATCATCTCGCCATAGGCTTCGTCCATGGCGATGAACTGGGCCTCCATGAGCTCCATATCGGGCATGGCGGTAGTACGCACCTGCTCCATGTACTCATTGAGGGCGGTTTCGCTGCCATAGGCATAGAGGCCGAGGACGATTTTTTTCTCCTCCGGGGGCTGGTAGCGGGTCATGGTATAGTAGATATTGACGGTGAAGACGGCGATGACGGCCAGGAGGAGGTATTTCCACCAGGCATAGGCAAAGTGGTCACGGATACGTTTGGAGGTAACAGGCGTTTTCATCGGACGACCTTCTTTCGGTAGGGTGGGGGAGGGAATGCTTGGTGACATGCGCCTCTGTTTTGCCTTCCCCCAGGGGGAGGCAGCGGGGCTGACGGATAAGGCCCGTGCGTCTGCAGATGCGCCCACGGGCGGTCACGGTTTCTTTGACCATAACATGGGCATGTGAATCCTGCATGAAATTCAGGGAGGCAACGCGCGGTTGTCTCCCTGAAAATGTGATTACTTGTTGTCCGCCTGATCCTCGGGGGTGTCAGCCTTCTGGCCGACCTCCTTCATGGGCTTCATGGTGGGGAAGAGCAGCACGTCGCGGATGGTGGGGCTGTCGGTGAGGAGCATGACCAGACGATCCAGGCCGAAGCCCAGGCCGCCCGTGGGAGGCATGCCGTATTCCAGAGCGTTGACGAAATCCTCGTCGACCTCGGCGTTGATGCCCTGGGCCTTGCGGGCAGCGACCTGCTCCTCAAAGCGGCGGCGCTGATCGATGGGATCGTTCAGCTCGGAGAAGGCGTTGCCCATCTCATGGCCGTTGATGAAGAACTCGAAGCGCTCGGTGAGAGTCGGGTCCTCGGGCTTGCGCTTGGCCAGGGGGGAGATATCGACGGGGTAGTCGATGATGAAGGTGGGCTGCACGAGGGAGGCCTCGACGTACTCGTCAAAGAGCGCGGCCAGGCAGTCGCCCTTCTTGGCGGTCTTTTCGACGTAGATGTCGCGCTCCTCGCAGCACTTGCGGGCTTCCTCGTCGGAGGCCCAGGCAGTCCAGTCCACACCGCAGGCTTCCTTCACCGCGTCCGCCATGGTGATGCGCTTCCAGGGAGCCTTGAGGTGGATGGTCTGCCCCTGATACTGCACATCGGTGGTGCCCAGGGTCTTCATGGCGACGAATTCGTAGAGCTGCTCCACCATCTCCATGATATCATTGTAATCCGCGTAGGCCTCGTAGGTCTCCACGGTGGTGAATTCGGGGTTGTGGGTGGCGTCCATGCCCTCGTTGCGGAAGATGCGGCCCACCTCGTACACGCGCTCAAAGCCGCCGACGATCAGGCGCTTGAGGCACAGCTCGGTCTCGATGCGCAGGAACATGGGCAGATTCAACGCGTTGTGATGGGTGCGGAAGGGACGGGCAGCAGCGCCAATTTCGAGGGTGTGAAGCACGGGGGTGTCCACCTCGAGGTAGCCGCGGCCATCCAGGAACTCGCGCACGGCAGCGATGATCTTGGAGCGCTTGCGGAAGGTGTCGCGCACCTCAGGGTTCACGATGGTGTCCACATAGCGCTGACGGTAGCGCAGATCGGTATCCACCAGGCCGTGGAACTTCTCCGGCAGCACCTTGAGGGACTTGGTGAGCAGGGTCAGCTCCTTGACCTGGATGGAGACCATGCCGGTCTTGGTCAGGAAGGCCACGCCCTTGACGCCCAGGATATCGCCGATATCGTACTTCTTGAAGGCGGCATAGGCGTCCTCGCCCAGGTTGTCGCGGGTGACATAGATCTGAATATTGCCCTGGCCATCCAGGAGGGAGCCGAAGGAGGCCTTGCCCATGACGCGGCGGGCCATCATACGGCCAGCGATGGACACTTCCTTGCCCTCAAGTTCGGCAAAGTTATCAATAACCTCCTGCGAATGATGGGTCACATCATAGCGGGTGATCTCATAGGGGTTCTGCCCGGCGTCAATGAGGCCCTGCAGCTTCTGACGGCGGATGATCTCCTGCTCCGACAGCGGCGGAGTCAGGGGCGTTACGGGATAATCAGCCATATCTGGAAACACTCCTGTACATCAAATTCAATCATTTACGGTAAAAACTCAAAACCCGGGTAACTCCAAGGTGCGGCGCGCAACCATGCCACACTTGCACGCGCGCGTAGTCCAACCGCAGGCGCCCACCCAAATCGCGAGCCGCCCTGCCGGGGGCTCCCCGGCTTAGCGGTGGATTTCGAGGATTTTGAGGGTGATGATGCCCATGGGGATTTCGACTTCGATGGTTTCGCCAACCTTGTGGCCCAGCAGAGCCATGCCGATGGGACTCTCGTTGGAGATCAGACCGTTCTCGGGGTCGGCTTCATCTGCGCCTACGATGCCGTATTCGCTGATTTCGCCATCCTCCACGTCCTCGTACTTCACGGTGGTGCCCACAGACACGCGGTCAGTGCTGATCTCGCTCTCGCTGACGACCACCGCATTGTCGATGATGCTCTTGAGGCGGGTGATCTCCGCCTCGTTCTTGGCCTGATCGTTGCGGGCCTCGGTGTATTCGGCGTTTTCGGACAGGTCGCCGAAGCCACGGGCCACTTCGATGGCGTTGATGATCTCCTTGCGCTTGACGTTAATCAGATAGTCATACTGCTCCTGAAGTTTCCGTAGACCTTCTTCGGTCATCACATTGCGCTTATCCTCAGCCATGGTGATTGCTCCTTTCAAATAGAAACACCCGTTTACCGCCGCAAGGACGACACGAGTGCATAATATGCCATGTTACCGTGCTTATTATACCCGCAAAACGCAGCCGTGTCAACGTTCAGGGGAGTTCTTTCCGCATATAAACTTCACGTTTTTCCACAAATCCGGCCCTGCGATAGGCCGATTGTGCGGCGTGATTGGCGCACCCGGTCAGCAGATGCATTTCATCCACGCCGTACGCATCCCGCACATGCTTCTCCAAAAAGGTCAGCATGCCCTGCGCCAGCCCCTGACGGCGATACGCCTCATCGACGTACATCTCCGTGACCTCCGCGACGGGGGCGGCGTAACAGAAGGAGTGTTTCACCTGCGCGCAGCAGAAGGCAATGGCCTCGCCCCCGCACTCCGCCACCACCACGATCTCGCTGTTGCGGGCAAGGGCCGTGCGGATGGCATCGTCGGATACGTCCGTTACCTCGTTGAAGGCTTCGTTGAGCCGCCGGAGCGCGGGTGCGTCCTGCAACTGTGCCAGTCGGATGGTCATGCGGCGTCACTCCTTTGGGGGATGAACTGCTCAAAGATCAGCAGATCGTAGCGTTTGCGCAGCTGCGTCATGTCCGATTGGGTTTTGACCGTCCAGGCCACCATCATGGGCTTCATCAGGCGCAGGAGCCGCAGCGGCCAGTTCGCTTTCGTGTCTGTCTGATGCTCGTGGGCGATGAAGTCCGGCCGGGTCAGGCAGTTGGCGATGTGGCTGGCCAGCAGGCGATACATCCAGCGGTTCTTCGATTTCCTCCGATCCTCGTTCATGCCGAAGGTCAGCTGGCCGCGAATCACCTGGGGAGCGTGCTTGCGGAACCAGTACACGCACCTGGGGTCGAAGCTCTCCATGCACCAGGGGCCGCCGTAGCGCTGCATGCGCTCCCACACCGCGCGGGACAGCTGGGCTGCGTCGCCTTCGGCCTTGAGCTCGACGATCAGCGGCACCCGGCCATCCACCAGCGCCAGCACCTCGTCAAAGGTGGGGATGCGTTCCTCCGTCCCCCGCAGGCGGCAGCGGCGCACCTCCTCCAGCGTGGATTCCTTCACCTTCGCATCTACACCGCACAGGCGCTTCATGGCATTGTCATGGTGGATTACCAGCACATTGTCCCGGGTCAGTCGCACATCCAGCTCGATGCCATAGCCGCCCTCCACCGCCGCGCGGAACGCCCCCAGGCTGTTCTCCGGCACATCCGCCCTGTGCAGCCCGCGATGGGCATAATCATACCCCATCAGGTGGGACGCATCCCGCCTGCCCAGTCCGGGGCATATGCACACCAGATAAGCCGCCGCCAGTCCTGCAATGATCCACAAAATGCTCATACCAATCCCTCCGCCTGTATACTTGCTGATATCATACCACACGTTTTGCATTTTCGCCATAGCCGTGCTATAATGAAGATGAATAGGCGGACTGAAGGATACGTTCGCGATTCCGCAGAGGCGCCGCCCCTTTTACCTTCCCCGGTATGGGGAAGGCGGCAGCGACCAACGGGAGCTGACGGATGAGGCTGCGGCTCCGCAGATCCGCCCCTGCCGCTGCAAAAGAAAATCAGTGTTACAAGAAGTCTTCCTCTTGCTGCTCGCCCCCCGCTGTTCGGGATATTTCTGCCGAAATTCTCAGGTCGGTCATCACCGGACAAAGTCCGGCGCTGGCTGCACTCGGCGAATGCAAGCATTCGCTCTCGTTCGTCGGGCAAGCCCGACCTCCACAGATGCTTTTGAGGCTTTCTGGGCGCTGCCCAGTCCCGGGAGGGCCGTTCAACATTTGCTTTCACATTCGCCTGCGGCGAAGTCCCCACTGGGGACACGTTCCGGCAAATGCCCTCCATCCGCGAAGGGCCCCAGGGTCCTTTCGCCGCCCATTCTCGCGCCACGGTTGGCCTTCCCCTTTGTGAATCGCCCGCGTGTTAATACATTGTTGAGGTGTGTTTGCCATGAAACGTATTGCCCTCCTCGCTACCGGAGGTACCATCGCCTGCCGCCAGACACCCGATGGCCTCACCCCGGCCCTGCGTGCCTCCCAAATGCTCCATAGCGTTCCCTGCCGCGCCGATGTTGAAATCCTCCCGCGCGATGTGTTCTCCATGGACTCCTCCAATATCCAGCCGGAGGAATGGTCCCTCCTGGCCCGCGCCGCCGACGCCGCCATGCAGGATTGCGATGGCGTGGTCATTACCCACGGCACCGATACCATGGGCTATACCGCCGCCGCCCTGTCCTATATGCTCCACGGACAGACCAAGCCTGTCATTCTCACCGGCTCGCAGCTGCCCCTGGGCGCGCCCCTGTCCGATGCGGAAACGAACCTCTCCTGCGCCATTGAGGCCGCCTGCCAGGGCGTCGCAGGGACGTATGTCTGCTTCTCGCGCAAGCTCATCCACGGCACGCGGGCGGTCAAGACCCATACCATGTCCTTCGACGCCTTCTCCAGTGTGAATCGCTCGCTGGCAGGCTTGGTCGATTCCGAGGGCGTGCGCTTCATGCGTCCCCAGCGCATCAGCGGGCCGTATCAGTTCCGCCCGGAGGTGGATAGCCGGGTCTTCCTGCTCAAGCTCGTCCCCGGTACCCAGCCGGATGTGCTGGACTTTGTCGATCAGGCAGGCTACCGCGGCCTGGTGATCGAGGCCTTTGGCCTGGGCGGGCTGCACTACATCCGCCGCAACCTGGTGGAGAAGCTGCGCATGCTGCGCCTCAAGGGCGTGCGCATCCTGGTGCTGACCCAGTGCATGTACGAAAAGGCCGATCTGTCCATCTACGAGGTCGGCACGCAGCTGCTCCGGACGGACGTGATCTCCGGTATGGATATGACCACCGAGGCCGCCGTGACCAAGCTGATGTGGGCCCTTGCACAGGACAACACCGACGAGCTGCTGATGACCGATCTGTGCGGCGAGGTTCGCACGGAGGGATAACGATACCAACGAGCGCACCGTCTGGTGCGGGAAAGTGAGACGCCCATGACAGGATTGCTGCTTTTTTTCATTTCTGAGCTGGGATGGATGGAATTCTTCCGCCAAAGGACAAGGATGAAGGTCTGCTTTCTGCCCTTCTTCACAGCGAGCCTGCAGACGGTTTTCCTGCTGGTCTGCGGCATGTGCGGCCTTTTGCAGCTGCCGGCCCTGGGCATTTTCTATGCGGGCTTTGCGCTGCTGGCTTACGGCGTCCTGAAGGAGAAAAAGAAGTTCTTCGCTGCCTGGTGTGATGTGAGCGTGGGCTTTTCGATCCTCGCCCTGGCGGTGATCTGGATTCTCCTTCGCGGCAAGGTGGCCGGGCATTATGACAACTTTACCCACTGGGCGCTGGTGGTGAAGAATCTGCTGGCAAACAACGCCCTGCCTGTGCTCAAGGATGCGGTCATTTCCTATACCAACTACCCCGTGGGCAGCGCCGTGTGGATTTACTATTTTGTCACCTGCGCCGGCGTGCAGACGGAGGATGTGTGGCTGTTTGCCCAGAGCGTGTACATGGTGTTCTGCCTGCAGTCGCTCTTTGCCTGCGTTGACAGGACGAAGGGCTGGCTGGTGACGCTGCTGGGCAGCCTGCTGGTGGTTCTGTATGCCAATTGCACCCTGTCCTACAACATATCGATCTATAACCTTCTGGTCGATACCCTCGTCCCGCTGTGCGCCCTGGCCGTGACGCTCTTTGTCGGCACGGAGTACTGCGAGGAGCAGGAGCACCGCATCGTCATCCGTCAGGGAGCCAGCCCGCGCGTGCTCTGCCTGATTCCCATGCTCTGTATGCTCACGCAGATCAAGACCTCGGGTCTGGTTTTCATGCTGCTGCCGGTGGGTATCCTTGCCTGGTCGGTGCTTCGCGGCGCATCCAGGAAGGATATCGTTCAGACCCTCGCTGTCATCGCGGTTCCCTTTGTGCTGCTCCTTGTGTGGAACATCCGGCACAGCATCGTCTTTGGTGCGCAGGGCGCAGGACGTCACGGTTTCTCCCTCTCCTCACTCCAGCAGACCAGCGGCGGGCAGCTTGCCTCCATCGCGCATTCGGTGTTCACCTACATGTTCTCCGGCGAGGAGATGCTGCATCTGCTCTGCGCGCTGGTGCTGGCGTTTCTGGCGGTCTTTTTTGCCAAGGACAATGCGGCCAGCATGTTCTTCAAGATTTTTCTGGGCTGTGTGCTGGTCTATCTGGTTTATACCGTCAGCCTGGTGTGTACCTACATTTTCTCCATGCCCCTGCAGGAGGCGCTCCGGCTGGCGGGCATCACCCGTTACCGCCGCACGATGCTGATCTGGCTTTACGGCATGCTTTACATTTCGATTCTGTTCTCTCTCTCGCACCTGTCCGAGGCTTTCGTCCGGCAGCGCTTCATGCGCCTGACGGCTTATGCGGTGGCATTCGTCTGCCTCTTTGCCGCATGGGGAGTCTACGGCCGCGCCTACCGCCGCATCAAGACCATCGCGGATGATTACATCTGCGATGAGCTGAACATGCGCATCGAGCTGGAGGAGCTTCTCAAGGCGCAGGACATTCCCTCCGGCGAACGCTACCAGCTCTACCTCCCTGAGGGAAAGAACAGCGATTACCACCGTGTGTTCTATGGTTATCTGCTCAGCTACCTCACCAACTCCGCCGATGTGATCATCACCACCGACGCGGATGTCCCCACCGCTGCGGAAACCTGGTTCATCCGTCTGCCGAATCATGCAGAATGACGCCGCTTCTTGCAGGAAATTGCCGGAAAATGTCGAAACCTGTTATCAAATTGATTCGTCAGGAGGTATCCCCATGCGAAAGATCATTGTGCTGCTTATGGCATTGTGCCTGCTGTGCGCGCCCGCCCTTGCCGAGGGGACGCAGGAGGTGCAGACGCCCTACTTCACCTTCCAGATACCTGCGGAGCTGGAAGTCACCGCAGAGCTGGAGTATGAAGAGGACTATGCCGTTATCGCGGAGGGCGATCGCTACGAGCTGCTCATCACTGCCGGCATCTACACGCCTGAGCTGGTGGAACTGCTTAAGACCGCCAATGACAATGGCGAACAGATGAATAACTTCATTGTGCTGCACGGTATGTACATCGAATCGGCCTACGGGTTGGATTATTTCGATCTCCAGGAAGACGATATCGGCATGATCAACGGCGATAAGGTCGTCCACGGCTTCCTCCGTGTCAGGGAGGGCGCAGTGGTGATCTGCACGCAGTTCTACCGTGACTACGGCTTCATGGTCTGCGTGGAAGGCGTGGAGCTGGACAACGCCGAGGGCCAGGCTATCGTCGATGCGATTGCCCTGTCCGCCCGCCACACCGGTGTGACCGAGGAGGAGATGATCGCCGACGCCCAGGTGGACTACGTGGTCGTCACCGCCGACAGCGGCAAGATCCGCACTGAGGCCAGCATCTCCGGCGGCCTGATCAAAACGGCCTACAAGGGTGAGACCTTCGTCTATGTGGACGAGATCACCGACTGGTACATCATCGAGGTCGATGGCCGCACCGGCTACATCCACAAGGGCGTTTCTGCCATTGAGTAAACAGCATGCAAAGAGCCCCGGCGCTGCGCCGGGGCTTTTCTTATACCCTTCTCAAATACAGATCATACT
>JAFUOR010000076.1 GCA_017481825.1 Clostridia bacterium | reverse complement strand
GGGCATGGACGCCACCGTCAACTGGCCCAACCTGGACTTCAAGTTCCGCAACAACACGGAGTGGCCGATCTTCATCGTGGCCAGCTACAAGTCCCGCAAGGTCACGGTGGAGATCTACGGCATGACCCTGGGCGACGGTATCACCATCGACCTGGAGTCCAAGGTGACCAAGACCATCGACCCGCCGGACGAGCCCAAGTACGTCCAGAATACCAACCTTGCCCCCGGCACGGAGGAGGTCACCATCAAAGCCCGCACGGGCTATCAGGTGGAGACCTACAAGGTGGTCTACCAAAACGGAGAGGAGATCAGCCGGGAGCTGCTGTGTAAATCGACGTACCGCGCCTATCAGGAAACGATTGAGTGGAACTGAACATGAAAACCCCTGTACCGCATCTGGTACAGGGGTTTCGCATATATCAGTCATTGGCCTCCGCCAGGCTCTTGTCCGTCAGGAAGATGACCAGCGAGCGCTCCGCCTCGTCGTAGACGGTGGTCGCGCCCAGCACGATCTCCAGGAAGTCATCCGTCACAAAGAGGGTGTTGTCCTTCAATTGCACATCGGCGGCGGTCACGGCGACGGGGATGCCATCCACCGTTACCATCACAGAGGTGGAGGTGCACTGGATGTCCACGACATAGCCCTGGGCGCCCAGGATGTAATGCCCGTCTGCGCTGGAACCGGCAAGGCTCCAGCCTGAGATGGACTGCGCCAACTCCTGCAGGGACATGACTGCATCGCCTGCGGTGTTCTGCCACAGGTGGGGACGCATCTGCACGATGAGCTCCTCCTGCTGGAGGGTCATGGTGAGCGTGCTGCCGCTGCTGCCCAGAATGATGTAGGGGTCGCTGATCTCCGTCAGGCCAAGGGAAGCGGCACTTTGAGCCGGGGCAGGCGTCGCGATGGCCTCCACGTCATCCTCGGCCTCGGGGGCAGGCGTTTCGCTGCTGCCGGGCGGCACGGTGCCCTCAAAATCATAGGAGGAGGGCAAGGTGGGCGTGGCCGTGGGCGGCACGGTGGGTGCGATGTAGGGGATCACATCCGGGTTCTCGTAGAGCTGCGTGAGGGTCATGGGGCCGGCCACGCCGTCCACCTCCAGACCATTGGCCTGCTGGAAGGCCTTCACTGCGTTGTAGGTCTGGTAGCCAAAGGCGCCGTCCGCGCTGCCCTCGGGCATGTAGCCCAGCTCGATGAGCTTGTTCTGCAGCTTCTTTACGCCGCTGCCGCGCATGTCAAAGTCCACCGTTTCATACCTGGTGTTGGGCGTGATCAGGGGCGCAGGCGCAGGGGAGGGCGAGGGTGTGGCCGTGGGCGCCTCGGTCTGATGGGGTACGAGGGTCGCGGTGACCGACGGCGGCAGGGGAGTCGGCGTCGCCACCTCATGGGGCAGCGGGCCCTCCTGCACGGAAAGAGCCGTCATGAGCGCCATATAAGCAAGCAGGGTCTTCAAAAAGTCCATGGAGTCAGCCTCCTTTATTGCAGACGATATACCATCAGTCTATATTATACGACATTCTTTCAAGAAACACAACCGAATCCAGCGATTTCGGAAAGATTTACATTGCAATCGGGGCAAATTTGTATTATGATGTATGGAGTGGATACGCTCCAACCAGGGCAGCGCTGAGGTTGCCTGCCACAACACAGGAGGAAAAAAGCATGAACGAACCGATTCTTGTGATTCTTGCAGCGGGCATGGGCTCCCGTTACGGCGGTCTGAAGCAGATCGATCCCGTGGGCCCCAGCGGTGAGGTCATTCTGGATTACAGCATTTTTGACGCCAGGCGCGCGGGCTTCAAGCGTGTGCTGTTCCTCATCAAGCATGAGATCGAGGAGGATTTCAAGCGCGTGGTGGGCGATCACATTGCCGCGCACATGGATGTGATGTATGCCTATCAGCAGCTGGACAAGATCCCTGCGCCCCATGTGGTGCCGGAGGGCCGCGTGAAGCCCTGGGGTACCGCCCATGCGGTGCTGTGCTGCAAGGAACTCATCGATGCGCCGTTCCTGGTCATCAATTCGGATGATTACTATGGCGTGGAGGCCTACCGCATCGCCTACGAAACCCTGTGCACTTTGCAGGATGACGACAAGGCCCGGTACTTCATGGTGGGCTATCAGCTCAAGAATACGCTGACGGACAATGGCTACGTTTCCCGCGGCGTGTGCAGCGTGGATGCAGAGGGCAACCTCGCCACGGTGACCGAGCGCACCCACATCATCGCCAGCTGCGACGGCCCGCTCTACACCGAGGACGGCGATACCTACCACCGTCTCCCTGCGGACGCGCCGGTGAGCATGAACATGTTCGGCTTCACGCCAAGCCTCCTTGCGGAGATGGAGCGCTCCTTCCCGCTGTTCCTGGAGAAGGCAGCCAGGGAGAATCCCCTCAAGGGCGAGTACTTCCTCCCTGGCGTTGTGAACGACATGCTGGCCCGCGACGCCGCCACGGTGAAGGTACTCTCCTGTGCCGACCGCTGGTACGGAGTGACCTACCGCGAGGATAAGCCCATGGTGATGGAAGCCCTGCAAAGGATGGCGGCGGATGGTTTGTATCCCACGCCCCTGTGGAAGTAATGGCAATAACCGCGCTCTCGTTGATGACGAGGGCGCGGTTTTCGCACAACACCCAAGCGCGCGCATCCAAACCGAAGGAGCGCAAGCAAGATCGCGAAACGGGTGTCGAGAGACGTCGCGCCGGAACGCCTCCCCCAGGGGGAGTTCGCCGAAGGTGAAAGTGACAAGCGATGTTGGAGCGAAAGCCCTTCCGGGATGGAGGTGCAGGGCCCCTGCCGGCGCCTCTGGCCCCATTGACAAAACGCGACAAATCGTTACAATAGAAGATGGCGGCATATTTGTTCATATTCAATTCATTTTCATCAAGGCCGCACACCGATGCGAAAGAAGTGAAGCATTCATGTTTGGATTCAGACCTGACGGACGGCGCGTGAAGGATATCGATCCTGTGGTGCGCATCACACCTTACATCATGCCCATGCGCTGCGATGCGCAGGTGTTTTTGCAGCATAAGGCGGACTATGAGCTCATGGCCCGCTACATTGCCAAGAAGGGCGCGGAGGGTGAGAAGATCACCTTCATGCAGATCATCATTGCAGCCTTTGTGCGCACGGTGAGCCAGCATCCGGAGATCAACCGCTACATCATGAACAAGCAGTTCTTCTCCCGCAACAACTGTACCGTGTCCTTCACGATGCTCAAGGAGCCTCAAAACCCCGATGCGGGCGAGACGGCGGTGAAGATCAAGTTTGACCTTTCCGATACCATCTTTGACGTGCGAGATCGCATGAACGCCGTGATCGAGCAGAGCCGCGGCGTGGAGAATCAGAATTTCGTGGATAAGCTGGTGCGCCTGCTCTTTGCCATCCCGGGCCTGCCCACGGCCATCGTGGCGCTGGTGCGTCTGCTGGACCGCTACGGCCTGTGTCCCGGCATGCTGCTGGACGAGCTGCCCTTCCATACATCCATGTACATCACCAACAACGCCTCCATTGGTCTGCACCATGTGAATCACCACATCTACAATTTCGGTTCCACCAGCCTGTTCTTTGGCATGGGCACGGTGGAGCGCACCACGGTGGTGGAAAAGGGCGTTGCGCGCATGAAGCGCTGGCTGCCCATCGGCATCACGGCGGACGAGCGCGTGTGCTCGGGCGCGAACTATGCCAAGTTCTTCGGCATGATGAGCTACCTGCTCAATCACCCTGAGGAGCTGGAGGTTCCCCCGGAGTCCGTGCGCTTTGAGCCGGGGTGCGAATTCCATGTGCCCAAGGTCGGGAAGGCCGAGGAGGCCAGGGCAGAGGAGAAGTCTGCATAAAATCATCGCCCGTGTCGGAAAATTTTCGGCATGGGCGATTTTTGCTGTAACGTTTGCAGGGGCCTGTGTGTCTAATGGGTGCAAGGTAATCGCTGATTGATTCGGCAGCAGCGACAGCAAAGCCTTTTCCGCCATTGTGCTGCCTCGTTTAATCATTGCTTACCAGGGAGGTGAGGGAATGGCCGATTTTGAGGAAACGTACCGGGAATACGAGCAGATGATCCAAGCCTTCCTGCTGCGCCTGTGCGGCAATGCCCACCTTGCCGAGGAGGTGACGCAGGAGACCTTCTACCAGGCCTTCAGGCACTGGGGAGAATTCCGTGGGCAGAGCAGCGTATCGACGTGGCTTTGCACCATTGCCAAGCGCCAGCTGTACAACGCGGTGCGCCGCAAGGAGGCGCTGCCGCTGGAGGAGGCCGTCCACCAAAGCGCTGCGGATGTGACGGACGCCCTTGTGGACAGCGACCGCATGATGGCAGCCCACCGCCTGGTGCACCGGCTGCCCGAGCCGATGCGGGAGGTTTTCACCCTGCGCACCTTCGGCGATCTCAGCCATGGGCAGATCGGCAGCCTGTTTGGAAAATCGGACAGCTGGGCCAGGGTGACCTACTACCGGGCGCGCCAGCTGCTCAACCATATGGCCAAGGAGGAATGGATGAATGAAGAATGAATGCAACGTCGCCAGGGATCTGATGCCCCTGTGCATTGACGGCGTGGCGAGCGAGGAGAGCCAGCGTCTGGTGGAGGAGCATGTGAAGGCGTGCGATGAATGCGCCAATCTCTTTGCCGAGATGCATGATGAGCTGCCTCCGATGGTGGATGAAAAGGAGCATGCCCAGCTGGATACGGCGGCGAAGAAGGTGAAGCAGCGCCGCAGGAGGCGCGTCCTGACCGCTGGGCTCCTGGGGATGGTGATGGGCATCCTGATCTTCCTGGCTGCGGCGAATTTTGACGAGCTGCAATTCCGCGCCAGGTATGTCCAGTGGAATGGCGATCTGAAATTGGATGCAGTCTATATGGCAGTGTACAAACAGTACAGCGGCGCCTGGAGCATCATGTGCAACACCGTGCCATCGGGAGCGCCCTACTTTACCGATAGCATGAATCTGTGCTACACGGAGGACGGCAAGGGCGCCTATCTGCAGTTCAGGCTGACCTATGCAGGAAGGGAAGTCAAGGATCCCGAAGCAGAAGTGATATCGAACTGGATCGGAACATGGGGCAACTGCTTTGACGAGGTCTGGAGCATAACCAACTATGATTCGCCGGAGGAGGAAAAGGTGCCGTTCCTGTGGGTTGAGCTGCTGAGCGGAAACGAGTCAAAGGTCATCTGGCGGCAGGGCGATGTGCCCAAGACCCAGAGCGAGGTACAGGAGGAACTGGCGCAGTTTGGTGATATGATCAGGTGATTTGTCCTTCCTTTGCACTAACCTTCTCCATGGCAGGAAAAAGCCTTCGCGCTGTCGAATCTACCATGCGTGTAGTACGGCAGAGCGGAGGTTTTCCTTATGAACATTGCAATCATCGGCCTGGGCCTGATCGGCGGCTCGCTGGCGCGCACCATCAAGCTCCACACGGAGCACCGTGTCTATGGCTGCGACCTGAATCGTGATACCATCCAGCAGGCGTTCCTCATGGGCGCCATCGACGAGGAGCTGCAGGACGAGACTCTGCGGGACTGTGATATGGTGCTGGTGTGCCTGTATCCCAGCGCTATCGTCAACTGGGTGAAAGCGCACGCGGGGGACTTCATGCCCGGCGCGCTGGTCATCGACTGCGGCGGCGTGAAGCAGACCATCTTCAACGAGCTTGCCCCCCTGGCCCGGGAGGGCTCGTGGCATTACATCGGCGGACATCCCATGGCAGGCCGCGAGTTCAGCGGCTTCAAGTACGCCCGGGACGATCTGTTTGACCGGGCCAGCATGATCCTGTGCACCAGCGGCGATGATAACCTCGATCTGCTCCAGTGGGCGCGGGACTTCTTCCTGGATATCGGCTTCCGGAGGGTGCAGTTCACCACGCCCCAAACCCATGATGAGATGATCGCCTACACCTCCCAGCTGGCCCACATCGTGTCCAGCGCCTATGTGAAGTGCCCCCTGGCAGACAAGCACCGGGGCTTCTCGGCAGGCAGCTTTGCGGACATGACCCGCGTGGCCCGTCTGAACGAGGGGATGTGGACGGAGCTGTTCTTCGACAACCGAGAGGCGTTGCTGCCCGTGGTGGAGGATCTGGTGCTGCGGGTGACGGAATACCGCGATGCGCTGCGGGACGATGACCGCGAGGCGATGATGCGCCTGCTGCGCGAGGGCCGCGAGACCAAGGAGCGGCTGGAGAATTGAATATGAAATGTGCCGGAGGAGCATGAATCCTCCGGCCTTTGCGTTAGAAGATCTCCGGCATGTACCGGTGCAGAAACTGAACATATTCATCCTCAGGATCGTCCAAATGGTGATGTTCCTCCAGAGAGCGCCGTACGATGCGCCGGTTCATCGCACGAGCTGCCTCGGGCGCATCCTCGTAGCGGTGGAGGATCAGGCGCCCATCCGAGGCGGCCTCCATCAGCGCGTCGTACAGATCGGGGATATAGGTGGATTCAGCCACTGGCACTGGTGTTTCCGAGAGGTATACCCAGGGCATCTTATCCAGCTGCGTCACGTTTTCCGCGTTGCAGGTGTACACGCAGCCGCCATGCCCCTGATAGAGAATGCGGGTCTGAGCGGGGAAATACTCGTCATAGTGCAGCTGTCCGTCACGGAAATAGTAGGGAAAGAAACCATTTGGACGCGTAAGCGGATTGTGCGCGTAAATGAGGGCAAGGGTGGCACTGTCGCTCAGATAAACATAGGGCTTTTCGTGGTTGGACCTAAAGGGTCGAAGTTCGCGCAGATTGGGTAGGGATGAGCCGTGGTACAGACGCATGGTATCAGCCTCCTTCGCAGCCCATTGTACCCCTTCGCGTGCAAAAGAACAAGACTTGTCATCATGCAGCACATGTGCTATAATAGATATGCAAAGTTCCGGAATTTTTTCCGGATTTTTTCGTATCAGCATGACACGTTTTGGCGATTTGTGCAACTAACAGGTGAAAAAGAGATGCGGCCAATGATTCCATAAGGAAAGGAGGGCGGATGCGTGAACGACTTCGAGCGAACATGCCACACGGAGTACCATAAGGTGCGGATGTTCCTGCTCAAGCTCACGGGAGATGAGTCCCTTTCAGACGAGCTGACGCAGGAAACGTTCTATCAGGCCATGAAGCACTGGAAGGATTTCCGCGGACAGTGCACGCCCTCCACATGGCTGTGCGGCATCGCCAAGCGGCTGTATTTCAGCTGGTGCCGCAAGCCTCCGCCCGTGCCGGTGGAGCAGCTGCCGGAGAATGCGTCCGACTTTGACGATGCGCTGGTGGACAAGGAGCGCCGATTGAGGGCCTATGCGCTGCTGCACGAACTGAGCGAGCCTTACCGGGAGGTGGTGACGCTCAGGACGTTTGGCGATCTGAGCCACGAGGAGATCGGCACGCTGTTTGGCAAGCCCGCGACCTGGGCAAGAACGATCTATTACCGGGGACGGCAGATGCTGGCCCACCGGATGAAGGAGGAAGAGGAGCATGGCTGAAAAGTGCAGTGTGATCCGTGACCTGATGCCCCTGTGCATCGACGGCACGGCCAGCGAGGATTCAAAGGCAAGCGTGGAGCAGCATGTGGCCGGGTGCAAGCCCTGCGAAACGATGTATACCGAGATGAAGGCCGGGGTCGAGATCGCCGTGCCAAAGCCCCAGGAGAACCCGGAATTTGCCCGGGCGGTCAAGAAGATGCAGCACCGCCGTACCCGTCGCCGCTATCTGTGGATGCTGCTGGGCGTGCTGCTGACGATGTGGATCGTCTGCGCCGGCCTGGCGGGATACTGGTACTACTTTGAGCAGGAGGTACGCATTGAGCCGGATAAGATCAGCTTCATCCGCTCCACGGACGATGTGGCGATGACGAATATCTGGAACATCCCCGCCAGTGCCAAGCTGCATATGAAGGTCGTTGAGGAGGATCGCAACGGCGATGGTAAGCCGGAGTATGAAATGTACATGTACCTCACGGCGACCCGCTACCAGATGGAGCATGAGACCCGGGGGGACTACTATTTCATCTTCGGCGTGGCGGATGCGGAGGCGCTGTACATCTCCAACAACGGCGCAGAGCCGGTGAAAATCAGCCAGATCGTCCATGGCACCCCGGAGGAGGGCGGCAAGATCGTCTTCGTGGAGGGCATGATGACCCGAACGATCGGCATCTATGGCCTGACCATCAAAACCCCTGCCATGATCCAGTGGATCAGCCGCGACACAAACGCCAGTTACAGCAGCTTTATTTACAGCTCCCGCACCCCGGTGTACGGCACGCCTACCCCCATCCCCATGAGTGAGGCGACAGACGCCGCCTGCATTACCCCAACCCCATCGCCCGACACCCCTCAGTGACGGTTCCTTGCCAGGGTCACCGTCCGTCGGGGGAACCCCATCCCTCACCGTGCAGGCGCGGTGGTGCCTTCCCCTAAAAAAGGGGAAGGCTTTTGGTTGCAGTCATTCCTGCTTTCTTTCGCAGATGCGTTCTTTTGCTTCAGGGGCAAAGCCCCCTGCCCTCCGGCCCACCGACGCTCTACCTTGACAGGCAGAGCGTCTTTTTGTTATGATCATGAGCAGATGTCCTGTACATCGACGAGGATGACGTCATCACCGATTTTGCAGATATTTTCCCAGGGGATAACGATGCCGGCGCGTTCGCCGCGCAGCATATGGGCAAAGCGGAATTCCCCCGGCACGACCAGGGCGTTGATGCGTCCGTCGCAGGCGCAGAATTCGAGATCCATCACCCGGCCAAGGCTGCGGCCATCGCGGGTATTGATCACGTCCTTTTGACGCAGTTCTGACAGGGTCATGGCAAGACCTCCTTTGTAATCGATGATTGATTCGGTGGCGGAGCTGGCGATGACTTTTTCGCCATCTCACCACCTCATTAAGTCATCGCTTACCTTTGGAGAATCCTATGCCCCCGGAGTCCCCCCTATGCCAGCGAAAGGAGGCAACCCCATGGATGCACAATCGCTGTACCGCCGCTGCCAGCAGGCGCAATCAGCACGGGAGACGCAGCTGCGCCTGCAGCCTGACGCTGCCATGAGCAATGCTCAGCTGGCGCTGCTGCTGGACGAGGCCCTCTCCATGGTACAGGGGCGGCAGATGCAGATCGTCCGCAGCAGGGGAGGCCGCTGCGAGCTCCGGCTGACGCTGCACTACCGCGAGGGTGTGCGTATGCTGGACGCCTGGCGGAATGGCCGGACGCATTTGCTGACGCCGGAGGAACAATCCGCCCTGACGGCTGCCTGTGCCGTGGCCTGCGATGCGGCGGAGGACGATGCGGCCGGACGCACCCGCCGGGTGTATGGGGTTGTCTGCCAGATGCTGCGTTATGCGAATACGGCTCCAGGCAGGGTGGGCTATGAGAAGCTGGTGGGCGCAGCGGGGGCCCTTGGCGGCGGATACGCCAATTGCCAGGGTTTCAGCGATGCATTTTTCCTGATCGGAAGCATCGCAGGATTGACGGTGCGCCATGTCAGCGGATGGCGTGGGTGCGTGCAGCATATGTGGAATGCCGTGTACATCGGAGGCGAATGGCGTTATGCAGACGCCTCGCGGGGGTCCCGGCTGCTGCGAGAGGGTGGAGACGCTGGCATTGTGTGCCTGCGCTCTGCGGCAGAAATGCGGGCGATGGGCTTCCGATGGCGGGATGAGGCGGAAAAAGTCAGCAATGAATCGTGATTTCTTTGTCAAAGGAGCAGGATTTTCGCAAAATCCCCCTTTCCCAATCCGCAATGTTATGCTATAATAATACGGACAGTGGTCAATTAACCAAGTCACGACTATCAATGAGATAGGAGGAACCAATTCGATGCTTTACACCAAGGAAGTTGAAGAAATGGTCTGCGTCGCGAAGGGCCCGAACCACGGCCCCGCGCCCATCCCGGAAGAGGGCAAGTGGGTGCAGGCCAAGGAGATCAAGGACATCTCCGGTCTGACCCACGGCATTGGCTGGTGCGCTCCCCAGCAGGGCACCTGCAAGCTGACCCTGAACGTCAAGCAGGGCGTCATCCAGGAAGCGCTGGTTGAGACCATCGGCTGCTCCGGCATGACTCACTCCGCCGCTATGGCTTCTGAAATCCTGCCCGGCAAGACCATTCTGGAGGCGCTGAACACCGACCTGGTGTGCGACGCCATCAACACCGCCATGCGCGAGCTGTTCCTGCAGATCGTGTACGGCCGCACCCAGTCCGCTTTCTCCGATGACGGCCTGCGTATCGGCGCTGGTCTGGAGGACCTGGGCAAGGGCCTGCGCTCTCAGG
>JAFUOR010000006.1 GCA_017481825.1 Clostridia bacterium | reverse complement strand
TGTTACCATTGCCTTGACGATTGAGTCCTTTCATTAGTTTGGGTGTGGTAGCTTTATTCTAATGATCTCAATCGTCTTTTTCTATACCTTCAGTCTCACTTCTATTGTAACGCTACACAGCCGTGAAAAACGCCGCAAATCAGCCCTTGACGTGCCTGCATATCCAGTGATATAATGAAGTGTTCCTGTGTATAAACGCTTTCGACATATAGGAGGGAATACCAATGTCCGGACATTCCAAGTGGCATAATATTCAGGCCAAGAAGGGCAAGGCTGACGCGGCCCGCGGTGCGATCTTCACCAAGATCGGCCGTGAAATTGCAATTGCTGTGCGCGCGGGCGGCCCCAACCCCGATAACAACAACAAGCTGCGCGATATCATCGCCAAGGCCAAGGCCAACAACATGCCCAATGACAACATCAAGCGCTCCATCCAGAAGGCCAGCGGCGAGCTGTCTAACGTGGTGTACGAGGAGATCACTTACGAAGGCTATGCGCCCGGCGGCGTGGCGGTCATCGTGAAGACCATCACCGACAACCGCAATCGTACCGCCTCCGACGTGCGCCACTGCTTCGCCAAGAACGGCGGCAACCTGGGCACCACCGGCTCCGTTTCCTTCATGTTCGATGAGAAGGGCCTGCTGGTTGTCGAAAAGACCCCCGGCGTCGACGAGGAAGAGCTGATGATGCAGGCGCTGGATGCCGGCGCTGAGGACATGCAGACGCAGGAGGATTGCTTCGAGATCTACACCGCGCCCGCTGATTTCTCCGCCGTACGCGAAGCCCTCGAGGCCCAGGGCCTGACCTTCCTCTCCGCTGAGGTGGATATGATCCCCCAGAACACCGTCGCCGTGTCCGATGAGGATACCATCAAGGCCATCCAGAAGATGCTGGAGATGCTCGATGATAACGATGATGTGCAGAACGTCTACCACAACGCCGAGCTGCCTGAAGAGGAAGAGGAAGATTAATCCGGAAAGAAAGATCGCTGCCGTGATTGTATGCGGCAGCGATCTTTTTGTTATTTGGCGAATAGATGGCCGTAGGTATCGTTCAAATGAGTGCTCCAGTCGGTCACAAGGGCGTCCCACGATTTGCCCAACAGCGTTTCCGGGTCATTCTCGGCGATGGCGCGGATGGTCAGATCCTTACCATAGATGGTCAGGAGATGATGAGCGAAGCAGAAGCGGGCACCGGTGTCTAAACCGGTAGCGGCGGTGGTGAAGGCATTCTCGCTCAGGATGTGCCAGCTTGCGCCGCCGGCGTGAACCAGTTCGGCCTCTGTGACGGCGATGTAGTCGGCTGGGTTGTGGAAATCGACCTCATGCCCGATCAGCACGGACATCTGATCGACAAGGGCAAGGAAGTTCTCGTTGTCATTACCGGCAACTGCATCAGCCATCATCGGAAAGGTGGCAATCAGTCCATTCGGCGTTCCAAAGTAGCCGTAGTAATAGGTAAGGCATTCCTCAATGGCGAGCATCGAATCCGTGGGCTCCATGATGGCATGAGCGTACTCATGTCCCAGCGAATCAACCGCGCCAAGATGGATGGTATGATTGGCGGGATCGTAGAACGCGGCCCAGAGCAGGCGGTTGTAACCGCTCTTGTAATTGACGTTGTTGTTCTCAAACCATATGGTAGGCGGCGCACTGATCTGATAGGGCGCAAAGTACTCCTGCGTATAGGTGATGACGGTCTCAAAGGACAGGATGCTCCTGCGCAGTTGGGGATAAGCGTCATTCAGCGGGTTCTGTTCACCGATGTATTGTCTGATGTGCTCCAGGTCAAAATCCTCAAACCCGTTATCCACAACATAGCTCGCATTCTCCGTTTCCCACCTCAGCCGCACATCCCGTCCGCCGCCATGGAAGGAGATGCCCCACATGTCAGCATTCTCATACGCCTCCTGTCCGTTCGCAGCAAGGAAGGCGTTCAGGCGGGCGTAGAATGCTTCGTCGGAGTAATCCCTCAGCAGGACGGACTTCTCCTGTGCCGACATGGAAGCCGTCAGGCTCCGCGCAATGGACTGGACGTTTGCCTGCATCGCTGCGTCGGCGTAGGGCTCAATGAAGCAGGCATAGCTCAGGTCAAGGTAGGCGCGATTACCGCCTGTCATGACGGACAGCGCATCGTGCAACGGGATGGGGTCATCCACTGCCACGCCCAGCGCTGCAGCAGCCTCGCAGCTCACGCCGTAGATCAGGCCGTAGTTCACTCTGTTGCCAAAGACCAGCTTGGCCATGCCGGTAATGTAAGAAGCAGTGTTGTACGCTGTCGTGCCGAGATACAGCGTGTCGCCCTCCACCCGGGGTTCATAGCTGCCCTTGACGACATGGATGGTGTACGCCCTGTCATGCGCGCCCCAGGCTTGCAGGGCTGTAAACGCAGCCTCGGTCTGCGCAATGATGGCGTCACGCTTGTCCTCTCCGGTGGAGGTCAGGAAGTAGTATGTGTGCTGCCCGATTTGCGCCGTGCAGCCCGGGCCGACATTGACCAGCTGATAGCCGTAGGGCTCCGAGAAAGCAATGTAGGTCTGAGGCCTGTACTCGATCTCCTCGGCGGAGGCCGTGAACGTGAGCAGCACGAGCATCAGGACGAGTATCCAGCAGCACTTTGAACGCAGCATATCGATCACCTCTGCGGATAGGATACTACGCCACAGGAAAAAATCAAGGAATCCTGCTCCAAAGATACATTTCGCCGCCTGAAATGTCAGAAAAGCCCGCGCCTGAATATAGACGCGGGCTGGTTGTTTACAGGACAAAGCTTGTTTTCAGCAGATCGTCGTCCTTGCTGCTGTGGCCGACGAAGAGCTCGAATTCGCCGGGCTCCACCACGCGCTGCTCCTCGCGGTTCACGATGGAGAAATCTTCGCGTCCCAGCTGGAAGGTCACCGTCTTTGTTTCCCCAGGCGCAAGACTCACCCGGGTGAAGGCGATCAGCTGCTTTACCGGCTGCATCACGCTGGCGACCACATCGTGCATGTAGACCTGCACGGTTTCGGTACCCTTCACCTGACCGGCGTTGGTTACATCCACTGCGGCGGTGAAGGTATCTGCGTCAAAGGTGAGGTTGGCGTAGGTGAAGGCCGAATAGCCCATGCCCTCGCCGAAGGTGAACAGGGGTTCTTTGGGCATGTCACAGTACTTGCCCCAATGCCAGCCAGGCAGCTGGTTGTAGTAGACCGGCACCTGGCCGGAATGGTGGGGGAAGCTGATGGGCAGGCGCCCGGAAGGATTGAAGCAGCCAAAGGCAGCCTCCGCTACGGCCTGACCGCCGAACATGCCGCCGTTGAAGGCACAGATGAGGGCGTTGGTGCTCCGGGCAATTTCAGGGATGGCCAGGGGCTTGGAGGACACCAGCACTGTCACCACGGGCTTGCCAAGGGCGAGCAGGGCGCGGTAGAGCTCCATCTGACGCCCGGAAAGCTCCAGCCTGGCGCGATCCTTGCATTCGCCCACCTGCGAGATCACGTCGCCCACTGCCAGTACGATCACGTCTGCATCGGCAGCGGCGGCCACTGCGCCGGGGATATCGTCCGTTTCGGAGGGAAGCACGCCGCAGCCGCGATGATACACGCATTCGATGCCCTTTTCGGCGCAGAGCTGCTCAAAGCCCTCCTTCACCGTGACGTAGGGGCGGCGGGGCTTGAGCGCATGCGCCGGATCGGGGTGGGTCAGGTACGTCCAGTCACCGTACTGGGACTGGATATCGTCGGCATTCTGTCCGATAACGGCCAGCTTGCGGATATTGCTCAGCGGCAGCGTGCCGTCATTTTTCAGGAGCGTGATGGTGCGGCGGGCGGCGCGCAGCGTGGCTTCCTGGTGCTCCGCGCAGCCGATGCAGCCGGGCATGCCGGTCTTTTCCGGCTTCTCGAAGAGGTTCATGCGCAGCTTGATGGTCAGGATGTGGCGCACGGCGTCATCCAGCACGGATTCCTCCAGCTTGCCTTCCTGAACCGCCCTGATGGCTGCCTCGTAGAAGTCCACGGAGGTCATGATCATGTCGTTTCCGGCCTCGGCGGCAAGGATGGCGGCCTCGTTCATGCTGGCGGCGACGTGCTGCACCTTGACGAGGCTGGAGCAATTGTCCCAGTCCGTCACGACGAAGCCGTCAAAGCCCAGTTCATCGCGCAAAATGGTCTTCAGGGTCTTCTTGTCGGCGGTGAAGGGCGTGCCGTCAACCGAGCCGTAGGCGGTCATGAAGGTGGCGCAGCCCACGTCCACTGCGCGCTTGAAGGGCGGCAGGAAGACCTCCTTCATTTTGCGGTAGGTGATTTCGGTATCGCAGGCGTCGCGGGCGCCCACGGCCTCGCCGTAGCCGATGTAGTGCTTGGCGCAGGCCAGGATGCTCTCGTCGTCATCCAGGGATTTCCCCTGGTAGCCCTTGATGATGCCCGCCGCCAGTTCGCCGCTCAGGTAAGGATCTTCGCCGAAGGTCTCATTGACGCGTCCCCAGCGGGTGTCGCGTCCAAGGCATAAAACGGGAGAGAACGTCCAGTGCAGGCCGTCAGTGGCGACCTCGCGGGCGGTGATGCGGCCCATCTCCTCGGCCAGATCCGGATCCCAGGCGCAGGCCGTGGCCAGCTGGGAGGGGAAGATGGCGGCCTCATGCTTCAGGCCATGGCCATGGATGGCGTCGATGCCGAAGATCACCGGGATGCCCAGACGGCTCTGCTCGATGGCGGTCTTCTGCACCTCGCGGGCGTCATCGCCCAGCACGTGCAGGAAGGAGCCTGCGCCCAATTTGGCCCAGCGCAGCGCCTCCTCACGGCCTACCACCGTGTAGGGGACCTGCACCATCTGAGCGGCCTTTTCCTCCAGGGTCATCTGATGAAGAAGCTCCTCAACGCGGAGCTGGATGGCTTCATTGGACAGCATATGATCAATACCTCCTGTATTTCATTGACACGTTCTGTTCCGCTGTGGGCGGATACTGCCTATATCTTATCCTATCGGGCGGGCAAAAGCAATCCGTCCTGTGAAATTTCGCTGATTTTCGTCGATGCTGTCGGCAGGGGAAAAGGGGGGGCGTGTCGTATGATTGTATCAGTTATTCCTATGACTTCCTGAACAGGAGGAAATCAACCATGGATCGACTTAAGTATCTTCAGGAGATCGACCGGGTCAACCGCGAGGGCAAGTATCAGCCCACCTGGGATTCTCTGGCCAAGCACCCCGTGCCCGACTGGTATCGGGAGAAGCGCCTGGGCATTTTCCTGCACTGGGGCGTGTTTTCCGTTCCGGCATATCACGACTGGTATGCCCGCAACATGTACATCAAGGATTCAGAGGAGTACAAGCACCATCTGGAGCGCTATGGTGATCCGAAGGAGTTCGGCTTCAAGGATTTTATTCCTGAATTCAAGATGGAGCATTTCGATCCGCAGCTGTGGGCGAAGCTCTTCCGGGAGGCTGGCGCGGATTACATCGTCCCCGTGGCGGAGCACCATGACGGCTTCCAGAATTACAAGAGCGAACTGTCCCACTGGAACGCTGCCGAGATGGGCCCCCATCGCGATATCATGGGCGATCTGCTGCTGGAGGCGGAGCGCGCGGGCATGACGCTGGGCGCCTCCACCCACCGCGTGGAGCACTGGTTCTTCCTCGGCCATGGCCGTGAACTGGGCTGCTTTGGCGATGAAATGAAGCTGGGCGACTACGAATGGCCCGCTATGGCGGAGGCTAATCACCACGATCTGTACTCCGAGCCTACGCCCACCGATGAGTTCCTCACCGACTGGCTGCTGCGCTGCTGCGAGATTGTGGATCGCTACCATCCCCGTATCCTCTATTTCGACTGGTGGATTCAGCACAGTGCGGTCAAACCCTATCTCCGGCGCTTTGCAGCCTATTACTTCAACCGTATGGAGGAGTACGGCGGCTGTGTGATCAACTACAAGCATGACGCCATGCCCTTTGGCATCGGTGTGCCGGATATCGAGCGCGGCCAGTTTGCCGAGGCCAAGCCCTTCCTGTGGCAGAGCGATACGTCCGTCATGCGTCACAGCTGGTGCTACTCCGAGCAGCCCGGCAAGGCGGTGTTCAAGACCCCGGCGGAGGTCATCTGCGATTTGGTGGACGTGGTGTGCAAGAATGGCCGCCTGCTGCTGAACTTCGGCCCCAAGCCCGACGGCGCGCTGCGGGAGAAGGAGATCGAGATTCTGCAGGCCATGGCCGCGTGGATGAAGGTCAACGACGAGGCCATCCACGGCACCACCGTCTGGCGCATTGCCCAGGAGGGCCCCACGAAGATCCAGGAGGGTCAGTTTGCCGACGGCGCCGCCCGCGGCTATACCAGTGAGGACTTCCGTTTCACCTGCAATGGCAGCCGAGTGTACGCCACCTGCCTCAAGTGCCCCGAGGATGGCAAGCTCCACATCAAGTCCCTGCGCTGTGCCGATGCGAGCCATCTGCCCCTGTGGCACGGCGTGATCGAAAAGGTCGAGGTGCTGGGTGCGGGCGAGTGCCAGTGGAGCCGCGATGATGAGGCCCTCCATGTGGACATGGGCGGCTTCCGCAGCGACATGCCTGTGGTCGTGAAGGTCACGACGGATTAAGAAAAATTCGCAATGGAGTAAGGAGAAAGCATATGAAGTTTACCCAGGGTTATTGGATGATCAAACAGAATTACAACATGTCCTATGCCACGCAGGCGGTGCGTGTGAACAAGAGCGAGAAGGCCCTGCAGGTCATCAGCGCCTGCCGCCCCATCGGCCATCGCGGCGATATCCTTGACGGCGGCACGCTGGATGTGACCTTTACCGCGCCCCGCGAGAACATCATCCGCGTGAAGGTGACCCATTTTGCCGGCACGAAGGTGCGCGAGCCGAAGTTTGAGACCTATACCCAGGATGTGACGCCCGTCATCCAGGAGAATGAGAAGTACGCTTCCTTCACCTCCGGCGAACTGACCGCCCGCGTCCTGAAGGCCCATGGCCAGTGGCAGGTGGACTTCATGGTGGGCGACCGCCTGCTGACCACCTCCGGCTGGCGCGGCATGGGCCGTGCCCTGGCCAAGGACGGCACGGACTGCTCTCTCCTGCCCCACGGCAAGTCCTACATGTCTGACTCCCTGCAGCTGGATGTGGGCGAGTGCGTGTACGGCCTGGGCGAGCGCTTTGGGGCCTATGTCAAGAATGGCCAGACCGTTGATATGTGGAATGCCGACGGCGGCACGGCCAGCGAGCTGGCCTACAAGAACATCCCCTTCTACATGACCAACCGCGGCTACGGCGTGCTGGTGGAGGATGCGGGCGATGTGTCCTTTGAAGTTGCCAGCGAGAAGGTGGAGCGCGTGCAGTTCTCCCATGAGGGTGAGACGCTGGTGTACGACGTGATCTGGGGTGGCACCCCCAAGGGCACCGTTGATCTCTACACTGCCCTGACCGGTCGCCCTGCGCTGCTGCCTCCGTGGTCCTTCGGTCTGTGGCTGTCCACCTCCTTCACCACTAACTATGACGAGAAGACTACCTCCTCGTTTATTGACGGCATGGCCGAGCGCGACATCCCCCTGTCCGTCTTCCACTTTGACTGCTACTGGATGAAGGGCTTCAACTGGTGTGACTTCGAGTGGGATACCGATGTGTTCCCGGATCCCGAGGGCATGCTCCAGCGCTACCATGATAAGGGCCTGAAGCTGTGCTGCTGGATCAACCCCTACATCGGTCAGGCCAGCCCCCTGTTCTGGGAGGGCCTGGAGAAGGGCTACTTCGTCAAGAAGACCAACGGCGACGTGTGGCAGACCGACATGTGGCAGGCCGGCATGGCGATTGTTGACTTCACCAATCCCGATGCCTGCAAGTGGTATGCTTCCTATCTGTACAAGCTCATGGATATGGGCATCGACTGCTTCAAGACCGACTTTGGCGAGCGTATCCCTGTGCGCGGCATTGCCTGGCATGATGGCTCCGATCCGGTCAAGATGCACAACTACTACACCTTCCTGTACAACAAGGTCGTCTTCGATGTGGTGAAGGATCGCAAGGGTGAGGGTGAGGCCATCCTCTTTGCCCGCAGCGCCACTGTGGGCGGCCAGCAGTTCCCCGTGCACTGGGGCGGCGACAACAGCGCCTCCTACATCTCCATGGCGGAGACCCTGCGCGCAGGTCTGTCCATGTCTCACTCTGGCTTTGGCTACTGGAGCCACGATATCTCCGGCTTTGAGTCTACCGCGCCTGCGGATGTGTACAAGCGCTGGCTGCAGTTCGGCCTGCTCAGCTCCCACAGCCGCCTGCATGGCTCCACCTCTTACCGTGTGCCGTGGCTCTTTGACGAGGAGTCCGTCGATGTGTGCCGCAAGTTCACCAAGCTCAAGTGCCGCATGATGCCCTACCTGTACGGCAAGGCTGTGGAGGCCCACGAGCATGGCGTGCCCATGATGCGCCCCATGATGATGGAATTCCCGGATGATCCCGCCTGCGACACCCTTGATCGTCAGTACATGCTGGGCGACGCGGTGCTCACCGCGCCCATCTTCCGCAAGGATGGTCAGGTGCAGTACTACCTGCCTGACGGCGTATGGACGAGCCTGCTGGACGGCGGTACGGTGGAGGGCGGCCACTGGCAGACCGAAATTCACGATTTTATGTCCCTGCCCCTGATGGTGCGTCCCGGCACGGTGCTGCCCCTGGGTGCGGTGGACAACCGTCCTGATTACGACTACCTCGACAACCTGGAGCTGCACGTCTATCAGCTGGAGGACGGCGAGAGCCAGACCGTCGAAATCCCCGACCTTAAGGGCCAGGTCGCCGCGACCTTCACTGTGACTATGGTGGATGGTGAGGCGAAGGTGGAGACGGATTCCGTGAAGCCCTACACCGTGGTGGTACACAAGTAATCATTGCAAAGGAGGATGGGCGTGAAGCTGTACATCAGGCAGAAGCTGCTCTCCTGGAAGGACCGGTTCCACGTCAAGGATGAGAACGGCGAGGATCGCTACTACGTCGAAGGCGAGGTGTGGACCCTCGGCAAAAAGCTGCATGTGTACGATATGAGCGGGCGCGAGGTGGCTTACATCGAGCAGAAGATCACCTTCATGCTGGCGGAATACCATGTCTATCAGGATGGCTGCGAAGTGGCGGTAATCAAGCAGAAGTTCTCATGGTTCCATCCCAAATATGAGATCGAGGGCCTGGGCTGGGAGGTTGACGGTTCCTTCTGGCTGCATGAGTACGAGATACGTAAGAACGCCATGCCCATCGTATCCATCAGCAAGGAGCTGATGGCCCGGGGCGACAGCTACGAGCTGACTATCGCCAACCCGGTAGATGAGATCATTGCGCTGGCCGTGGTGCTGACCATCGACTGCGTGATCGACTCGAACAACGACTGAATATGAAAAGAGCGGGTCTGCTTCTGTGTGAGGCAGACCCGCTCTCTTGCGTGCGGTTTGCAGATGGGGCGTCCACATCATCCGTCTTCGCCTGGCGACGAATCAGCCTTCCCCTCAAGGGGAAGGCTGCCGGACGGTTAGCGCTGCTCCATGCGTTCCGATGCATAGCGCACAAAATCTTCGCAGCCCTTCATGTTGGGGTTTAGAATGAACCGCTTGTCCATTGTTCTTAGGATCATTGACTTGCTGTTGTCCGCTACATAGGCAGGAACAGATACGATATCCTCCCAGTGCAGCTCGTGGGTCACGCCGAAATAGGTGCGGATGGTCAGCGTGTTTTCGCCATACCGGATACAGCTTAGGAAGGCCGTCGGAGACAGGATGGCGAACAGCAGCGCGACGATCAGCAGATACCAAGCGGCGGCGGGTTCGTCCGTATACGCCGCAAGGGGTGCCAGCAGTTCACAGGCAATGAAGCAGATCAGCATAAACCGGCGCCATGCATGGGTGAAGCGTACCTTATGGGGTTGATCCTCCGGCGCATCAAGATGCCGCTGCCGCCAGCAATTGACGGTGAATGCTGCGTTTAATATCCATAGAAGCCATTGTGTCAGGGTCATAGGAAACCACCTTTATCGTGCGCGCCAGTACCGTGCCAGCGCCACCAAATAGAGCGGTACAAACAGAAAGAGGCACATCATCAGAATGAAACACACCGCCACACGGCGATCCATCCGGCGAAAGCGCCATTCCAAATGAGTCATTTCGCTCCAGCTTTCCCTTTTGGAAAGGCGGCTGATCCACCGGCAGGCCGTGTAGAAGCCGCCGCCCAGCAGTCCGCCGCCAATGGCCAGCATAGCGGGATGTGCGGGATCAAAGCCCGCTTCCGCCATGAGATCGGGTGCGATGGCCTGCAGCAGAGGCAACACGGCTGCGCAAATCAGCGCGATAAATGCCGCATACAGCAGATAGGTGCACAGTTCCTGCCTGCGGGTGTTACTCATACACCGCCCTGGCCCCGCCCACATAGGGCAGCCTGCTGTACGCCATCACCAGATTGGCATGCCCGACCTTGCCATGCTCAATACGCAGCGGCACCGCCACGGGGCGAATGTGCATGCCCACCAGCGTATCGCCGATATCGATGGCAGCCTCCGCCTGCACGGCCATGGCCAGCGCGGGCTTGTTAAGACGCTTCCAAGCCGCTGCAGGAACGCTGCCGCCGGCCTTGGGCTGCGGAATGGCGCGCACCTGCGTCAGGCGGCGATCGTCAAGCACCTGCTGCTCCATCACGATGGCGCGGTTCAGGTGCTCGCAGCACTGGAAGGCCGCATTCAGGCCGCGCTTATGGCAAGCGTCCAGCATGGCCTCTGCGATAATCTCGCCCAGCTCCGGGACGCTCCCCTTGCCGATGCGCGCACCGGCCACCTCGCTCGTCGAGCAGCCCAGCACGATCAGTCCGCCGGGAGTGATGTCTCCGGCCTTTTGCAGCGCGTCCACGGCGCTGTCAAGCACGAGGGCGATTTCGGCTTTCAGTTCATTCAGCATGAGTCGTCTCTCCTTGTATCTGTTCGATTTGTGATTCATCGGGGTTCAGGCGCTGGCGGATGAGCTCGATGACATTCGTCGCGCCGATGGACACGAACTGCCCCAGCAGTGTCACGATCATCTTGGCGGTTTCAAAATCAACGCCCTGCAGCGCGCGCAGGATGGCCGTCGCCCGTCCGGGCACGTCATGGAGGAGCTCCTTCATGGTAGTGGCGCCGGTGGCCTCCAGGAGGTCAAAGAGCGTGTTGACAAAGCGTTTTCGCTGCTCGGGAGCCACCCGGGCAAGCCATGCATGCACGGTTTGATCGACCAGCTGGCTGCCCACGTCAAGCTCCTCCACCTTCACAAAGGAGGTGCCGAGAATTTGCCAGGTAAAGCTGTCGTGCTGCAAAAGGCCGATGGCGTCCGATTTGACCACCGTGTACTCCGGATGGTAGGCCAGCAGCAATCCCACGACGGAAGATTGCGGCACGAAGGAGCGGATGCGCCGGGCAATGGCGATGTACCCCTGCGAGGCGACTGTGGCATCATCCAGGCCTGGGCCATCAAAGGAGTAGATGAGGCGGATGCGCGCCTGCACCTCCGCAGACACATGGGCGGCAGCGTAGATGGCGAGATTCCCGCCCTTGCTGTGGCCGCCCAGAAGGAGGGGGCCGTCGGTCAGCGCGGCGGCTTCGTTGAGGTACTTTACAGCGGCGCGCTGTGCAGGGATGGGGCTCTCAAAGGCCATGGTGAAGTCCTCGCGCCAGCCCACGATGGTATTGTCCGTGCCGCGGAAGGCCACGAAGTGCGTGCCATCGGGCAGATCTGCCGTGATGGCGGCGAACTGCATATCCCGCTCCTGATCAACCACGGAGACGGGATGGCGCATCGTGACGCCTGCAAAGCGCTCCGTCATGGCGGCGGCGCTGAGCAGCGCGCGGGATTCATGCACAAAGGTGATGGCCCCGGGGCCAAGGGGCGGAACCAGCATGCCCAAATCGCGAATGGGCGTGGCGCCGCCGGGGAAATCAAGATAGCTGAGCTTGGCCATGATGAGGCTGTCCACCTCGTTCCATGGCGAGTAGGCCACGGACACATCGCCGCGCCATGCCAGATAATCCATCACATTGGCCATGTTTGACGCCTCCTTTGTAATCGCTGATTTATTCGGTGGCGGAGCTGACGATGCCTTTTCCGTCATCTGCGGCTTGCATAAATCTCGATTTACCGTAAGTCAAACCTTCGATTTCTGCAATTGCATCTGACAAAAAAGCATTTGCCATCTTACCACTTCATTCAACCATCGCTTACCTTGGGGGAAAGGGTCAATCCAGATCGCCCGCAGCCTTCATGGCTTCAAATTCGTCGCGGGAGATCAGGCACATACGGGGCTTTGCGCCATCCTTCTGGGAGATGATGCCGCGCTTTTCCATTTCGTCCACCAGGCGGCCCGCGCGGGCATAACCCAGTTTGAGTCTACGCTGAATCAGGGAGGTCGAGACCTGCCCATCGTTCACAGCCATCTCGATGCACTGGGCCAGCAGGCTGCCGTCGCTGGTGGAGAGCTCCTCGCCGCCGCCCATCATATCGGGCACGGGGCTGCCCTCGCTCTCGCCCTGGAGGCGCTCCAGCTCCTCCAGCACCGCCGGGTCGTAATCCGAGGGGCAGGATTCGCGGATGAAGTCGGTGATGCGGTTGACCTCCGGGTCGGACAGGAAGCAGCCCTGCACGCGGATGGGCGTGAACTCGCCCGTGGGCAGATAGAGCATATCGCCGTTGCCCAGCAGCTGCTCTGCGCCGATGCGGTCAAGGATGGTGCGGCTGTCCACGTTGGAGGACACCTTGAAGGCGATGCGGCTGGGGATGTTGGCCTTGATCAGGCCGGTGATGACGTCCACAGAGGGACGCTGGGTGGCGACGATCAGGTGAATGCCCGCCGCGCGTGCCAGCTGGGCCAGGCGGCAGATGCGTTCTTCCACGTCCTTCTTGCAGGTCATCATGAGGTCGGCCAGCTCGTCAATGATGATGACGATGCGGGGCATCTTCTCCTCACCCTCGGGCAGGGAGTCGTTGTAGCCGTCGATGGCGCGCACGCCTGCCTCCTGGAAGCGCTTGTAGCGGTCCATCATCTCGCCCACGGCCCATGCCAGAGCGCCGCTGGCCTTGTGGGGATCGCTGACGACGGGGATGAGCAGGTGCGGAATGCCGTTGTAGCACTGGAGCTCTACGACCTTGGGGTCAACGAGGATCAGCCGGACGTCCTTGGGGCTGCAGCGGTAGAGCAGGCTGTTGATGATGGTGTTGATGCACACCGATTTACCGGAGCCCGTCGCACCGGCGATGAGCAGATGGGGCATCTTCGCCAGATCGCAGATGATGGGCGTACCGGCGATGTCCTTGCCCAGCGCCACCACCAGGGGTTTGGTGGAGGTCTGCATCACGTCAGCCTCCAGCACCTCGCGCAGGGTTACGGTGGCGCGGTGCTTGTTGGGTACCTCCACGCCCACCAGGGACTTGCCGGGAATGGGGGCCTCAATGCGGACGGATTTGACCTCCATGTTCATGGCGATATTGCGGTTCAGATCAGTGACCTTCGACACCTTGATGCCCGCCGCCAGCTCCAGCTCAAAGCGGGAGATAGCCGGGCCGTGGGTGATGTGGCGCACCTTCGCCGGCACGCGGAAGGACTGGAGGGTATTTTCGAGGCGGCGGGAGCGCAGCGCATCCTCCTCCTCGCTGATGCCCTGCTGGGGCTCGGGCTTCTTGAGCAGATCCATGGACGGGAAGACATAGGGGATTTCGATGTGCTCCTCGAACATGGTTTCGTCCGGCGCGCTGCTGCCATTCCGCTTGGGCGGGAGTTTCAGATCGGCCTCCCATGCGCCTTCGGGACGCTTCTGGGTCAGCACGGGCACCACAGCCTCCTGGGGCTGCTCAATCTCGTAATATTCAGGGGAATCCTCCCACGGGGGCGTATCGGCCCAGGAGGAAGTGGGCTTCTGCTTCTGCGGCGCGGGAGCCTTGTTTTCCGCTGCCGCGGGGCGGGCATAGGGGCTCTCCTTCGCCGGAGTAGCTGCGGCTCTGGCAGCGCTGCGTCCGGTGGAGCGGGCAGCAGGCTGGGGCCATTCCTCGTCGTTGCGCCAGGAGGCGTTGCTGCTCTCCTGATTGGTCCAGGCGGAGGGCGTGTCCTTGCGGGACTTGCGGGCAGGCTTATCTGCCGGGGCATTGGCGGCCGCCTGCGCGCGCTGGAGGCGGGCCTTGAAGCTGTTATCCTCCGGCGCGGGTATGGGCGCGGGTTCAGGCTCCTCGAAGATCGGCTCCTCCTCGGTGTAGATTACATCCGGCACATCCAGTTCCTCCTGCTCGGAGGGGAAGATGCTGCGGCGGCGCGGCGGCACCTCCTCCACAGGCTGCTGGAAGCTCTCCTCTTCTTCTACCGTGCGGTCAAAGAGGCCCTTGCGGCGGGGGAGCGCTACGGGTTCGGTTTCCTTGTCTCGCTTGAACAGGCCGGTGCGCTTCTTCTTGGGTGCAGGCTCCTCGTCTTCATACTGCGCTTCCGGCATAGGCTGGGGCGGGGCGTACTGGCCGTTTTCCTCCGGCGTGGGCTGGAAGCCAAACTGCGGTTTCTGCTTCTTCTGGCGTGCGGGCTTGGCGGTGGATACCGGCTGTACCTGCTGCACCACCGGCACGGGCTTTTGCTGCACGGGCATCTGCATTTGCTGCTGATAACCCTGCATGCTGTTCCAATTGGCGGCGCCATCGGGCATCATGCCCTCCCAGGAGGACTGATGCTGCTGCCGCTGCTGCTCCTGCAGGCGGCGCTGTTCCTGCTGCAGGCGCATTTGCTCCTGCTGGATGCGCATCTGCTCCTGCTGCCACGCCAGTTCCTGTTGGCGGAGCTGCGCCTGCTGCTGCTCGCTGCGCATGCGGCGGTCATCCTGCCGGGCTTTCATGCTGCCGGCGATGCCTTTCACGTCCAGCTTGATCAGGAACAGGAAGGTCACAATCGCCAGCAGAATCACGATGATCGCACCCGGGATGGCGCTCAGAAACGTCCACAGCGGCCAGGCCAGCAGCATGCCGAGGAGGCCGCCGCCCACGCCGTGCGTGCCGCCCAGATCGAAGGCGCGCGTCAGGAAGGCGCCCATATCCTCGCCTGCCCCGCGGCTGCGGTTTGCGCTGGCGATGTAGTCCATCAGGTTCTGGCTGCCTACGAAGGTCAGCAGCGTTGCTGCGGCGCAGATGAGTACCAGCATCACGCAGGCCAGCACAAAGGGGCGAAGCGGCGGTTTGCGCTGGGTGGACATGACCACCAGCACGCCGCCCCAGATGGGAATCACGGGAAGAATGAGGCCCAGCGTGCCGGTCAGCCCGCGTGCAAGCTGCTTGAGCCCCAGGAACACATCCCCTGTGAGGCCCACGGCGGTGGCCAGGAAGATCAGCACGCCCAGTGCGATCAATAAAAGGCCGAGGATCAGGCATACCGCCATGCTGTCGGCGGAATAGGCCGGAACCCGCTTGCCCTGTTTTGCTTTGTTTTTCTGAGCCATGCTGTCCTCCGTTGCTTAAGCATTTACTGTGTCAGGAATACGCTGCGCAAGATGCCGTCCGTATCGGCATGCAGGCGCAGGCGGTAGGAGCCAAGGGTGTAGTAGTCGCTTGTGCCGGGTACGATGCGCCAGCTGTCGGCCTGACTTTCGTCCACGATGATGGTCGCATCCGGCTCGCCCAGGGCTTCGCGCCACTGGTCGAGGGTCGTCACGCCGGTGCAAAGGCCGTGGAGATTCAGCCTGTCGGCGCGGATGCCCTGCACGACGCTCTGGTCGAATTCCTCCCTCAGCGCGTCGGTGAGAATCCACACCTTGCGGAAGGCGCCGTCCTCCAGGGCGATCATGCGGCTGTTCTCATACAGGTCGGGGTCAGTGAGCAGGGCGTGGCGGTCAACCAGCTCAGCCACGTTCTGCCCGATCACGGCGGGAATCCCCTCAAAGGAGCCGCCGGCCAGCGCCGCGGTGAGGGTGTTTTTCGCATCCTCTGCAAAGGTCAGGTGCGCGGCGATCCCCTTCTCCGCCAGCATCTCGCGGGGGAACTCGCCCCACAGGATGGTCACCGTGCCCGCCTTGTCCGACAGGGTGCGGAAATCATCAATATCATAATAGAGCGTCAGCCCTGTGGGCGAAAAGGAAAAGGTGTCCGGGATGGGCGTCAGCTGACCGGAGGCCAGATGGGCGGACAGCTCCGGCGCGACCTCATCGTTCAGATAGGTCTCGATGAAGGCCACGGCGGCGTCGCCGTCGGCGAACAGGCTCGCCAGGGGGAGGGCTTCACCGGTCTGCAGGTCATAATTCACCGAAGACCAAACCTGCGTGGCACGATTGTTTTCCACCGCGCCGTCGGCCAGGATGGCGCAGGAGAAAATATTGCCCATCAGGGTATACGTGTAGGAGATATTCAGCTTCACCGGGGAGGACAGAAGCATCGCCATGCGGTTCAGGCGCGCTTCGATCTGTCCGCTCTCCATGATGGCGGTGTTGACGGCCGTCTGGATGGTCTCGTCCGCCAATCCGGTCAGCTGGGGATAATGGACGCTGTTGTCCATCAGGTCAAGGCCCACGTCATTAACGACGGGCCCGGAAGGAACCTCCTGGGCGGATGCGGCGCTCAGGGGCAAAAGGAACATCGCCAGCGCCAAGAACAGGCTTGTCAGTCTGTGCTTCATCATACAATACCTCCGGGACATTATATTTTACTACATTTAACGAATGAAAGCAAGTTTTCAATCCCCAGGGGCAGGGGAATCTCCTGCGGGCGATGCCAGAGGCTTTGCACATGGACCCTGGCAGGGGCGCTGTCCCTGCACCCTGCATAGGGATCGTTTACTCAACATTGTCCTTCGCTTTCGCCTGCGGCGAATTCCCCACTGGGGAGCTGCTCCGAACGATACCCCCGCGAACCCATTTTCGCGATGGAGTTAATCGCCTTGGTGGGGGTGCGTGCGCGTGGGTGCTGAGGGGACGAAATCTTGTGGTGCCTTGTTGTGCACGCTTTGGCTCGGCTCCCCTGCGGAGGTCGGCGGGATAGTGAATGTTCTATGATTGATGGAGTGAGGGGTTGCTGCGTGTGAAGAACCTGTAAAAATGCGGGGAGGGGGTGTTGCGTTCATTGACATTCCTTTACTGATATGCTATCCTTCATATGTTAATGCCATCATAAACGGACGATTCAGAAAGGCAGATGCTGAACATATGAAAAAATGGCTGCTCGGTATGCTGGTGACCCTGCTGATGATTGGTGCAAGCTGCACCGCGCTGGCAGCAGAAGCCGTGGATATCACCGATGAGTGCAAGTTCAAGGTGGCCTACACCGGACGCAAATACACTCAGATGACGGACAAGAAGTACACCTCCTACTGGGAGAGCAAGTCTGTCAAGAATCCCTACATTGCCCTGACCGCGCCGGAGGACAAGCCGATTGCAGGCCTGTACATCTGCTTTGGCAACATGCCCACCTCCTGGGAGGTGCAGATTTCTGACGACGGCGAGGACTGGTTCAAGGCCGTGGAGGGCGACACCCGCTTCCTGCACAGCTATGTGGAGCTGCCTGAACCCAGCCAGTATGCCCGCGTTATCGTGTCCTCTGATAAGAAGTACACCCTGCGTGTGAACGAGATCTTTGCGCTTTCCGAGGGCGAGCTGCCCGACTGGGTGCAGGTCTGGGAACCCACGCACGAGAAGGCCGATATCCTGTTTATCTCCACCCATCCGGACGATGAGCTGATCTTCTTCGGCGGCGCGATCCCCACCTATGCGGCGGAGATGCAGCGCAAGGTGGTCGTGGCGTATTTCACCCGCTCCAATACCACCCGCTCCTCTGAGCTCCTCAATGGCCTGTGGCACATGGGCGTCAGGAATTATCCCGTCATTGGCGATTTCCGCGACAGCAAGGCCAAGAATGTCACCGCCGCCTACAAGAACGCCGGCGGCAAGAGTGCGGTCAACGAATGGGTTGTGGGGCTGTACCGGCAGTACAAGCCCGAGGTTGTTGTCACGCAGGACGTAGACGGTGAGTATGGCCACACCCAGCACAAGATGGTCTCCGAGGCGGCTTTCAATGCCATTGAGATCGCCGCAGACGAGGATCAGTACACCGATCTGACCGTCGCCTACGGTACCTGGGCGGTCAAAAAGTTCTACCGCCACCTGTGGCCGGAAAACCAGATCACCTTCGACTGGAGCGTCCCCCTCGCCAGCATGAACGGCTACACCGGCCTGGAACTGGCGGACGAGGCCTACCGCATCTACCACAAGACGCAGGCCTCCTCCGGCTTCTCCGTCATGGAGACCGGTGTGGAGTACGACAACCGCATCTTCGGCCTGGTGTACAGCACTGTGGGCGAGGATGTGCAGAAGAACGACTTCCTGGAGAATATTGAGCTGACGGAGACCGCTCCTGTGGAAAAGCAGGAGGTCGTTGCCGATACTACCCGCTATGCGCACCTGCTGCCCGCTCTTAATGAGCGTGGCTTCATGGATGCGGGCGAGTTCATCTACTCCTCTGAGGAGGAGGGCCTGTGGATATTCATCGATGAGACGAGCAAGATCATCATCGAGCGCAAGTACGACGCGACTCAGCCCCTGACCTGGTTCGAGGCGGACATCTACACCGACGTGGAAGCCGGCGAGATGCTCAAGACCATCTGGAACGACGAGGAAAAGAGAACCAAGGTGCGCGTTGACGCGGCGGAGACCGCCATCAAGAATGGCGTGGTGTTCGCGATGAACACTGACTACTTCACCTACCGCGTGGACGTGGACGCTTCCGGTCGTGTGACAGGCGTGGTCGTGCGCGATGGCGAAATTCTCTACGATGAGCCCTATACCGAGCAGAAGGCCAATGTCAGCGGCCTGTTCCCGAATCTGGATATGCTGGCCTTCTTCAAGGATGGCAGCATGAATGTTTACCGCAGCTATGAGATCACCGCCCAGGAGCTGGTGGATCAGGGCGCGTATGCGGTGTACTCCTTCGGACCGTACCTGATGAAGGACGGCAAGCTGTCTGCCATGGCCTACGACAGCAGCGAGAGCAAGAATCCCCGCTGCGCCATCGGCATGGTGGAGCCCGGTCATTACGTGGCCATTATGGCGGAGGGCCGCCTCAAGCGCTCCGAGGGCGTGACGGTGTCCTACCTCGCCAAGCTCATGCGCGCCAAGGGCTGCGAAAACGCCTTCAACCTCGACGGCGGTCAGACGGCGGTCATGATCTTCATGGGCAAGCAGATCAACCAGATCGGCGCCTATGACGGCGGCAAGACGAATTCCCGCAAAACCTGCGAGGTCATGGGTGTGGGCTATTCCGATCAGGTCGGTATTTACGAGGTGCAGTAAAAGTCATGAACCCGGCAGTGTTGCGCTGCCGGGTTTTTGAATGCCGAAATATCATTGCCAATACAAACCATGAAGAAGGAGGATAGGCCAACAAACCGCATCTGCGGACGCGCAGGCCGCGGGCGACGCGAAACGACCGCAGGGGACTCGAACCAAAGCGTGGCTAACAAAGTACACGAGAATTTCGTTCCCTCAATCAACACACACGCGCAACTCCAACCGAAGGCCTTCGATCGAATCGTGAAAAGGGGTTCGCGGGGGCATCGCTCGGAGCGGCTCTCCAGCGGGGAGTTCGACGCAGGCGAAAGAGAAGGACGATGTTGAGTAAACGATCCCTAAGCAGGGGCCAGGGACAGAGATACTGGCCTCGCATCCACTGGCCGCCACAGGAAAAACACAAAACCAGTTGCATTTCAGATATTTTTTTGTATACTTAATATGTAAGCGAATGATTTCAGGGAAGAAAATCCATCCCTGGATCGTTTTATCATTGGAAACACCCCCATCGGTATGGAGGAATGAATGATGAAGAGACTGCTGACGATGCTTATGATCGCCATGCTTCTGGCGGCCGGCCTGACCGGCACGGCGCTGGCGGAGAATAAGTTCCACTTTGACAAGGCCGTCAACACGGTGATGGAGGGCGAGAGTGCCCAGCTGATCCTTGTGCGGGAGGGCGACTGCGCTGATGATGGCGAGCTGTCCTTCACGTCGTCCAACAAGAAGATTGCCACGGTAGATGAATACGGCGTGGTATATGGCCTCAGCAAGGGTACGACGACAATCACAGCGACGCTCAAGGGCGCCAAGCGTACCTGGACGACGAAGCTCACCGTGACCGTTGCGCGCGCTGTGACGGGCATTGAGGTCAGCGAGAGCAAACTGGCGCTGTACAGCGCGGATGATCCTCTGGTAGCAGAGGTGCTCAGTGAGGTTACGGATCTGCCGGTGCTGGTGCTGCGCAAGGGCAAGAGCACGACCATCAGCGCAACCCTGAGCCCCAAGGATGCGACGAACCGCAAGTGGCAGCTGATCTCCTCGGATGCGGATATCGTCAAGGCCAGCGGTACGTCCCTGACCGGCAAGGATGTGGGCGAGTGCATCGTGACGGTGCAGAGCATCCAGAACCCCGAGGTCAGCGTGCAATACCACGTTCTGGTGGTGCAGCCGGTGACCAAGGTGCGCGTGACGGGCGAGGAAAAGTCGATGTTTGTGGGTGAGGATATCATGCTCACGGCGAACATCACCCCCGATAACGCCACGATTCAGAACGTCGTGTGGTCCTCCAGCAACGAGAAGAACGCCATCGTAGATGAATATGGCGTGGTGACTGGCGTGAGCAAGGGTACCGCGACCATCACGGCCAAGGCGGCGGATGGCTCCGGCCAGTATGGCACCTTCACCGTGACGGTGAAGCAGCAGCCGGAATCCATCGAGCTGAATGAATACGATTTCACCCTGAAAGCTGGCAATTACAAGACCCTGAAGGCAACCGTGCTGCCCAGCACCACCAATAACAAGTCCGTCACCTGGACGTCCTCGGACGCTTCCGTGGCGAAGGTCAACAGCAGCGGTCGCGTGACGGCAGTGGCTCCCGGCACGGCCATCATTACCTGCGCGAGCGAGGATTTCCCTGAGCTCTGCGCCGAGGCCGTCGTCAGCGTGTATCAGCCTGTGACGAAGGTGGCCTTCACCGACAAGTCCGCCACGGTCAGCGTGGGCAGCAGCATCTACCTGGGCTGGGAGGTCACGCCGGATACGGCGACGGATACCTCCGTAACGTTGTCCACCAACAAGGAAAATGTGCTGTTGGTCAGCCAGGATGGCTGCGTCACCGGCCTCATGCGCGGCGAGGCGTATGTGTATGCCACGGCGAACGACGGCTCCGGCAAGAAGGCTACCATCAAAGTCACCGTCACCCAGCCCGTGGAAGGCGTGGAGATGAAGTACGACGAGGTGAGCGTGGGCGTTGACCGTCAGGTGACCAACACGGCTGAGCTCCTGCCCAGCGGCGCCACCAACACCGCCATGACCTGGTACAGCGAGGATGAGCGCATCGCGACTGTCTCTGGCAGCAGGAACAAGGCCACCGTGACCGGCAAGGCATGGGGCGAAACCAACATTATCGGCGTGACCCAGGACGGCGGCTATGTGGCGACCTTCAAGGTGACCGTCGGCAACTATGACGAGGCGCTGAAGATCACCAACCTCTATGCGGAGAGCGATTATATCCGCATCGTGGTGTACAACCAGAGCAACCTGACCATCGACCGCTTCTACTATGAGATCGACGTCTACGATGCCTGGGGCAATCCGCTGGATTGCAACGACGAGAATCACACCAACACCTTCGAGGGCAGCTACTACTATACGCTGGGGCCCGGCGAGGCGACCAGGCACGGCCAGTTCTCCTTCGGCAGTGAATTCAGCCGCCCCTATGGCATCGGCAAGGTGGTCATGCGCATCACCGGCTACCGCACGGCAGACGGTTACAGCCGTTCCATCCGCGAGGAAAATCAGGAGGAATTCACCTGGCAGGTCAAGGTGATCGACGCCTACGGATATTGATGAGGTGGATGTATGAGCACATTTGCACAGACGCTGCTGTTTCAGGTCAAACCTGACCAGCTGGAGGCTTTCGAGATGCTGATGGCAGATATCCGCGCGGCGCAGGAGAAGCTCCCCGGATGCATTTCGGCGCGGTATATGAAGCGCTTCTACATCTTTGATGATGTGAACGCGGGCGAGGCGCCGCGGATGCTGACCAAGGTCGTCAAGTGTGTGAAGTATTATGGCTTCCTGGAGTTTGACAGCATTGAAAGCTGCGGTCAGGCCACCGCATGGCTCTTTGCCCGCTATGGTAAGGAGATCATGAAGCTGCTCATCATGCCCTTTGATATCCATAGCGGATACACAGTTTGAAGCTTTCGCACGGCTGCCTTTGCGGGCGGCCGTGCGATTTTTCTTTGCAGGAAGATCAATATGTGCTATAATTATCTGTTGTGTCATGATTTTTGAAGGAGGGATGAGCATGGCGGATCTTGTTGTTATCGGCGGCGGCCATGCAGGCTGCGAGGCCGCCCTTGCTGCGGCGCGGCTGGGCGTGGATACCCTGCTGCTGACGCTGAATATGGATGGCATCGCCCTCATGGCGTGCAATCCCGTTATCGGCGGCAGCGCCAAGGGGCATCTGGTGCGCGAACTGGATGCGCTGGGCGGCGAAATGGGTCTGGCGATTGATGATACCTTCCTGCAGTCCCGTATGCTCAATACCTCCAAGGGGCCGGCGGTGCATGCCCTTCGCGCTCAGGCGGACAAGCAGGAATATCAGAACCGCATGCGCAGGGCGCTCTTTACGCAGCAGCGCCTGACGGTGCGCCAGGGGGAATGCGCCTCCATTGAGGTGGAGGAGGGGCGCGTCGTGGCTGTGCATACCGCCACGGGACAGCGCATCGCCTGCCGGGCGGCCATCGTAGCCAGCGGCGTGTATCTGCGCTCGAATATCATCATCGGGGAGAGCATCACCCCCGGCGGCCCGCAGGGGCTGATGAGTGCGCCGCTTCTGTCGGCAAGCCTTGAAAGCCTCGGCTTTCCGCTGCGCCGCTTCAAGACCGGCACGCCCGCCCGCATTGACGTGCGCACCATTGATTTTGACGAGATGACGCCCCAGCCCGGCGATGATCCGGTGGTGCCCTTCTCCTTCCTGACGCAGAGACAGCTCATCAACACGCATCAGTGCTACCTGACCTGGACGAGTCCTGAAACCCACGATATCATCCGCGCGAATCTGCACCGTGCACCGCTGTATTCCGGCAAGATTCACGGCGTGGGCCCGCGGTATTGCCCGTCGATCGAGGATAAGATCGTCAAGTTTGCCGATAAGGATCGCCATCAGGTCTTCCTGGAGCCCGAGGGCGCCAAGAGCCATGAATGGTATGTGCAGGGCATGTCTACCAGCTTGCCGGAGGATGTGCAGTGGGCGATGTACCGCTCCGTGCCGGGGCTTCGCCGGTGTGAGCTGACGCGCCTTGCCTATGCGATCGAGTACGACTGCATTGACAGCCGCCAATTGAAGCCATCGCTGGAGAGCCTCCATGTGAAGGGCCTGTTCTTCGCCGGGCAGATCAACGGCACCAGCGGCTACGAGGAGGCCGCCTGTCAGGGCCTGCTGGCGGGCATGAACGCCGCCCTGGGCATGCAGGGGAAGGAGCCTCTCGTTCTGACCCGCGACATGGCTTACATCGGCGTGCTGACCGACGATCTGACCACCAAGGGAACCGACGAGCCCTACCGCATGATGACCTCCCGCGCAGAGCATCGGCTGAAGCTGCGTCAGGACAACGCCGATCTGCGATTGACCCAAATCAGCTACGTCCTTGGCCTCGCCACCCGGGAGCGCATGGAGCGCACCGAAAAAAAACAGCGCGACACCGCCCAGCTCCTGGGAGAGCTGCGCAACATCCGCTACACCCCCGGTGCAGATTTCAATGCATGGATGGAGGCGCATGGTCAGTCCGTTCCGCCTGCCTCCGTCAGCGCGGAGGAGCTGCTGCGCCGTCCGGAGATCACGCTGCAGGACCTTGCGGAGATCACGCCGTCTTTGGGCGTCTATGATCATCAGGCCGCCGAGCAGGGACAGATTGCGGTGAAGTACGCCGGTTATCTTGACCGGCAGGATGCGCTCATCCGCCGCGCCCGGGCGATGGAGGAAACGCTGCTGCCCGAGGCGCTGCCCTATTCCGAGGTGACCGGGCTGCGCCTGGAAGCCCGCCAGAAGCTCGAACGTCAGCGACCTCGCAGCCTTGCTGCTGCCAGCCGCATCCCGGGGGTGTCTCCGGCGGATGTGGCGGTGCTGATGGTGTACCTGGAGAAATGCGGCGCTTCGTGAGAATCGTGGTTTGATATCGACCTTATGAGGAGTCTGCTATGGTAAACTTTCGTGGTATCAACGAGGACAATTTTGACGCGATTATTTGCATGAAGCGCCCGGAGGGCGAGCATTTCGTGGCGGCCAACGCCTACTCGCTGGCGCAGGCGTGGCTCTACCGGGAGGCAAATGATGTATATCCCTTTGCCGTCTATGACGACGAGGAGCCTGTGGGCTTCATGATGCTGGATGAGGACGCTGACGAGCGCTGCCTCATCATCTGGCGCATCATGTTTCCGGTGGAGCACCAGAACAAGGGCTACGGTACGGCGGCGATCAGGAAGATCATCGACCTGGCGCGGGAAAGCGGCAAGTACGATTTCCTGCTCATCGATTATCATCCTGACAACAAGATTGCCGAGCATGTATACAAAAAGCTCGGCTTCATCCCTACCGGCGTCTTCGAGTACGGTGAGCACGAGCTCCGCCTTGATCTGTGAATTCCGAATGGAAAGAAGGCCGCATTCCTATGAACCCTTCCTATTTGCTGGTGCTCCTTGGCGTGGCGATGGTGTCCTACTCCGGCCCGCTGGTAAAGGCGGGGCTGAACGCCGGGGCCAATCCTGCATCCATCGCGCTGATGCGCATGGTGCTGTCCGCCCTGATCCTGCTGCCTATCATGTGCGTGAAGCGCAAGGGGCAGGTAGAGGCGCCCATCCGCAGCCTCATGCGGATGACCCGCCGTCAGTGGCTGTGGAGCGTGGCAGCCAGCGTGTGCCTCGCGCTGCACTATCTGACATGGATGACCTCCCTTGATGCAACCTCGACCTTCGCCTCCGTGGCGCTGGTATGCACGCAGCCGCTGTTTGTGGCAGCGCTGTCGGGCGTGGTGCTCAAGGAGCGCATGCCAAAGGATGCCCGTCTGGGTGCGATTGTCGCCGTAGTGGGCGCGCTGCTGATCGGTGCCAACAGCCTTACGGGACTGTCTGGCGATTTCGCAGGCGACCTGCTGGCGCTGGCCGGAGCCGTGCTCATGGCCGGGCACTGGCTGTGCAACCGCTATGCCCGCCGCACGGTGGAGGCGCTGCCCTTCATGCTCCTGCTGTATGCCCAGACGGCACTGATCCTCCTGTGCTCACTGCCCTTCCTTGGCGGCTTTGAGATGACATGGATGGCGCTTCTGTGCGTGCTGGGCCTGGCGGTGGGGTGCACGCTGCTGGGGCATTCCATGTTCACCCTGGCGCTGGGCAAGGTGAGCGCAACGGTGGTCTCCTTCGCTCTTCTGGGCGAGCCGGTGGGCGCAATGCTCTGGAGCATGCTCATGTTTGGCGAAATGCCCACAACGCTGCTGTTTATCGGCGGCTCGGTGACCATCGCCGGTCTGGTTCTGTATCTGATGGGATCGATGGGAATGCTCCGTCGGCGCGGGTGAAGCCCCCCAGGGCGACCTTGTTCACGGATCCGAGCCAAAGCGTGTTCCACAAGGCACATGTAGCTTTCGTTCTCCCGATGAACACGCGCGCGCAACCTCAACCGAAGGCCACAACCGCATCGCGAAAAGGGGGTCGAGAGGGCAGAAAGCCCTTCGTGGGTGGAGGGCAGAGCCCGTGGCGGCTTGTCAGGGCATAACCCTGACCGGAGTCCAGAGGCAGAGCCACCGGTGGGACTTCCCAAAACCCGGATTCTATGGTAAACTAATGGACAGTATCTTATTGAAGGAGGAGAACTCCCATGGCTGAGAAGGAAAAGAAGGGCTTGTTTGCCCGTTTGCGTGAAGGCTTGAGCAAGACCCGCGATCATCTGACGGGTCGTGTGGATACGCTGGTCAAGGAGACTCGTAAGATCGACGAGGATTTCTATGAGGAGCTGGAGGATATCCTGCTTCTGTCCGACTGCGGCATGAAGGCTACCATGGCGATCATGGATGAGCTGCGCACCCGCGTGGAGGCGAACAGGATCAAGGATGCGGAGGCGGCCAGGGAGATCCTCAAGCAGATCATGGTAGAGCAGATGGATATCCCGCGTCCGCCGCTGCGCTGGCCAATGGTGATGCTCGTTGTCGGCGTGAACGGCGTGGGTAAGACCACCACCATCGGCAAGCTGGCCCTGCGATTCCAGAACATCGGCCGCCGCATCATCCTGTGTGCGGGCGATACCTTCCGTGCGGCAGCTGCTGAGCAGCTGAGCGTGTGGGCGAACCGCGCCCGCGTGCCGATTGTCAAGCATGCCGAGGGTGCTGACCCGGCTGCGGTGGTGTTTGACGGCATCAAGTCTGCCAAGGCTCAGGGCGCTGATCTGCTTATCGTGGATACGGCGGGCCGCCTGCACAACAAGAAGAATCTGATGGATGAGCTGAACAAGATGCGCCGCGTCATCGACCGGGAGTACCCCGAAGCCGAGGTGCGCTGCATGCTGGTGCTGGATGCGACCACGGGCCAGAACGGCCTTGCGCAGGCCCGGGCCTTCAAGGAGGTCTGTGAGATCGGCGGCATCATCCTGACCAAGCTGGATGGCACGGCCAAGGGCGGCATAGCGCTGGCAATCCGTCAGGAGCTGGAGGTTCCGGTGTGGTACATCGGCGTGGGCGAGGGCATCGACGATCTGCAGCCCTTCAACGCCAAGGAGTTTATCGAGGCGCTGTTCTGATGCTGTCCCGTCCGGAGCATGGTTGGTCGGATATCTGCATCGGTGAGCACCGGCTGCGGGTGAGTTATATCGAGCCCGTGCCGGAAATGCTGCTGATGACGTTTATTCGTGCGCTCTCGACCAATGCCGCGGCAGATGTGACCTTTGATGCAGAAGGGTGGACGTGGCGGCTGGAATCCGATGCGGTAACCCGCCTGACCATCATGGATGGCGATGCGACGGAAACATATACTGTGACTGTCAGTGCGCGTGAGTTGGCGCAGGAAGCGGTTGATGACTTCCAGCGTGATCTGGAAGCATGGAGCAGCGACTGGAACTGCCGGCACAGACCCGGGCAGGCAGCCACTGAACGAGCGAAAATCGCCCGCCTTTGCAAGCAGCTTGAAGGGCTGTTGTAATGCGCGCCAAAAGGCTCCCTCGCGAGTGAAGGCTGAGGGGCTCTCCCGGGAGAATGTTCCCTCTTCCCTTTCTTGGCGGCACAAGCAAAGGAGGTATCTCCTGTATGAAGCAACTATCCTGGAAGACCTGCCTGCGTGCAGGTGTGACCGTAGTGCTGGTATACCTCGCCTGCACCTACTGGCACAGCGTCACGGCCTTTATCGGCCTTGCCATCGGCGCGGCGTCGCCGTTGGTGCTGGGCGCGTGCATTGCCTATGTGGCCAATATCCTGATGGCGTTCTATGAGCGCAGCTTCTTTGTGAAAAGCAAAAAGCCTATCATCTCCAAAGTCCGCCGTCCGGTGTGCATGCTGCTGGCCTTTGTGACGGTGCTGCTGGCTCTGTACTGGCTCATGGCGACCATCATACCGGAGCTGATCTATGCGGCGGACTGGCTCATCCGGGCGCTGCCCGATGCGCTGCGGCAGCTCTTCGCCTGGCTGGAGGAGGAGTTCAGCCTGAGCACCTACCTGGCGGATACTGGTCTTGTGCCGTCGGAAAACTTCGACTGGAACGGCGCGGTGTCCAGTGCGCTCAATCTGCTGCTGACGGGCGTTGGCGGCGTGATGGGTGCGGCGGTATCGGTGGTATCGACGCTGTTCTCCACCGTGGTGACGCTGTTTCTGGCCATCGTGTTTGCGATTTACCTCATGGCCGGTAAGGAGCGGCTTGGCGCGCAGGTGCATCGCGTAGCGAGGACATACCTGGGCGAAAAGACGGCGCAGAAGGTCTTCTACGTCCTGGAGACGCTGGATGCGTCCTTTCATAGCTTCATCGTCGGCCAGTGTACGGAGGCGATCATCCTGGGCTGCCTGTGCTTCCTGGGCATGATGGTTTTCCAGTTCCACAACGCCATGACCATCTCCGTCATGGTGGGCTTCACGGCGCTGATTCCCATCGCGGGCGCGTATTTTGCCGCGGCGGTGGGCGCGTTCATGATCTTCGTGGAGAGTCCCCTGCAGGCGCTGCTGTTCGTGATTTTCCTGACCATCCTTCAGCAGATCGAAGGCAATGTGATCTTCCCTCGTGTGGTGGGCTCCTCTATCGGGCTTCCTGCGGTGTGGGTGCTGGTTGCGGTGACCGTCGGCGGCGGTATGCTGGGCGTGCTGGGGATGCTTCTGGGCGTGCCGCTGGCATCGGCGCTCTACCGCCTCCTGGGCCGCGATATGCAGGCCCGGGAAAAGGGCGTGACGGTCTTTGAGATTCCGCCCGAACCCAAACGAAAGAATACCCTCTTCAGATAAAAGGGAGGTCGCGTTATGCCCTCGTTGTCCCCCTACCGTTCCGACCTTGATTACGCTTATGCGCCGGGGATGTTTCCGGCCATGGAGTGCCTGCTGCACCGTCCTGACCTGGCTCGCCGCGTGCTTTTGCACACCAAGGCGGCAGGCACCGAGGGTGCGCAGCGGCTGACGGAACTGGCGGAGCGCCTCCATGTTCGCGTGGAGGAAGCAGACCGCGCCCTTGCCCGCATTTCCGGCAAGGAGAATTGCTTTGCAGCGGCGGTCTTTGCCAAATTTGACGATGCGCTTGCGCAGGATAAGCCCCATGTGGTGCTGCACCATCCGTCGGATTGCGGCAATGTGGGCACCATTCTGCGCACGGCCCTGGGCTTTGGCGTGGAGGACGTGGCGCTGATTCGTCCCTGTGTGGACGTGTTCGATCCCCGCGTGGTGCGTGCCAGCATGGGCAGCCTGTTCCAGCTGCGCATCCACACCTACGACACCTTTGAGGCCTACGAGGCAGAGCATGCTGGCCGGGCGCTGTATCCCTTCATGCTGGATGGCTCCAGGTCCCTGCCGGATGTGCTGGCGGGCGATGTGGCGTCCCGGTGGACGCTGGTCTTCGGTAATGAGGGCAGCGGGCTGCCGCCGGAGTTTGCGGCCAAGGGCCAGCCGGTGCGCATCCCCAGCAACGAGCGGATCGATTCGCTGAATCTGTCCATCGCGGCGGCCATCGGCATCTACGGCTTTACCCAGCGGTAAAATTTACATTGATCACTGCTCCTGTGCCTTGATGGCCGGGAGCAGTTATGCTATAATCAGGAGTGACCCATGATTGAAGATTCTGATGGAGGAATCAAGCGATGAACATGCTGAAAAAACTGGTTCTGCTGGTCCTGTCGCTGGTGATGCTGTCTGCGCTGCCGGCAGATGCCCGCGCCGAGGTCATCACCCCCACGGATATCAGTACCCCGACGGATATCACCACCGATACGGATTTACCCTCGGTGCCGGATACGCCTGATGAGCCAGACGAGCCCGAAATCCCGGTGGATGGCGAAATGGTGATTGCCGGCAGCAGCACCGTGCGCGGCGGCGGCAAGGTGACGCTGACGGCCAGCCTGGACGGCGTGAAGCTGTCCTCCAGTGAGGTGGATTGGGCGCTGTATCCCAACGATACGTCTCTGGCGAGCATCTCCCGCGGCACCGTGACCACGAAGAAGGTCTCCTATGCCCAGAGCGTGCAGGTCACTGCGGTGCTTAAGGCCAATCCCATGATTTACGATAGCTTCGCCCTGACCATCGTACCCTCGGTTACGAAGGTATCCATCACTGCACCCGACACCTATATCGATCTATCCGGCACGGGAACGCTGCAGCTGAGTGCCTCTTGCGAGCCCATGGACGCTATGGACGGCATCAACTGGTCCTCCGGCAGCACCAAGATCGCCACGGTGGACGAAAATGGTCTGGTGACTGCCCACAAGACGGGCAAGGTGACCATTACCGCCAAGGCGGCGGACGGCTCCGGCAAGTACGCACGGATCACCCTGCAGGTGGTGAAGGGCGTGACGGGGCTGACCATTACCGGTTCCGACAGCGTGGCAGCGGGCAAGTCCATCACCCTGAAGGCCGCCATTGTCCCGGAGGACGCCTCCGTCAAGGGTGTGACATGGAGCGTGGACTGCGACAGCAGCATTGCCACCATTTCCAGCAGCGGCAAGCTGCGCACCAAGAAGGTGGACGCGATCACGGTGGTGACCGTGACGGCGGCTTCCAAGCAGAATCCGGCGATCATCGCCACGCATACCGTGACCATCCGCCCGGTGGTGAGCAAGATCACCATTTCCGCGCCGCAGAATTTTATCGATATCGAGTCCGAGAACAAGACGCTGCAGCTGACGGCTGCCTGCACGCCGGAGGATGCAGCCCAGAGCGTGACCTGGTCCTCCTCCTCCAGCCGTGCCACGGTGGATGAGAATGGTCTGGTGACCGCCAAGCGTGCCGGTACGGTCACCATCACCGCCAAGGCGACGGATGGCTCCGGCCGCAAGGCAACATTCACCATCAAGATCGTCAAGGCCGTCAAGGGCGTGACCATCACCGGTGCAAGTGGCGTGGCGGCGGGCAAGAGCATCACCCTCAAGGCCAGCGTGACGCCGGCCAATGCCTCCAACGACGATGTGATCTGGTCCGTGGACTGCGATAAGTCCATCGCGACCATCAGCTCCTCCGGTAAGCTGACGGCGAAGAAGGGAATCACCGAGCCTGTGACCGTGACGGTCAAGGCGGTCAGCGAGGAGAATTCCGCCATCTTCGATACCCATCAGGTGACCATCTGCCCGGCAGTGGAGAAGATCACCATTACCGCGCCTCAGACCATCATTGACTTTGCTTCGGAGGACAAGACCCTCCAGCTCAGCGCCGTGTGCGCGCCGGAGCATGCTTCCCAGCAGGTGAAGTGGTCCTCCAGCAGCAGCCGTGCTACGGTGGATGACAACGGTCTGGTAACCGCCAAGAGTACCGGCACGGTGACCATTACCGCTAAGGCGACGGACGGCTCCGGCCGCAGCGCGAAGATCACCATCAAGATTGTCAATGCCGTCAAGGGCATTTCCATCACCGGTGCCACGGAGCTGGCGGCGGGCCGCAACATCAAGCTGACGGCCACCGTGACCCCCGACAATGCCTCGAACAAGAGCGTGACCTGGTCGGTGGATTGCCCCTCGACGGTGGCAACCATCTCCAGCAGCGGACGGCTGACCGCCAAGAAGGTGACGGAGCCCACACAGGTGACTGTCACCGCCGCCAGCAAGGAGGATCCCTCCCTGACGGCGACCCATGTGGTGACCATCCGTCCGGCCGTGGGCCGCATCACCATCAGCGCCAAGCAGAGCTGGATCGATATCACCAGCGCTGCCCCGACGCTGCAGCTCTATGCCACCTGCACGCCTGACACGGCGGGACAGGGCGTGAGCTGGTCCTCCAGCCGCTCCAGTGTGGCGACGGTCAACGGCAACGGCCTGGTAACAGGTAAGAAGGTCGGTACCGCAGTGATTACCGCCAAGGCCAATGACGGCTCCGGACGCTACGCCAGCTTCACCGTGCGCGTGGTGAAGCCTATTGAGAGCATCACCCTGGCGGGCAGCAGCAGCGTCACCGCAGGCCGCAGCCTGCGCCTGCGCTATACCATCGCACCCTCGGACGCGACGAACAAGCGCCTCACCTGGTCGATCAACTGCTCCAGCGATATTGCTACGGTCAGCAATGGCGTGGTGTACGCCAAGGAAGTAACGGAGCCCCAGCTGGTGGTGGTTACCGCCGCCAGCGAGGATAACCCGGCGGTGAAGGCCTCCTTCCCGGTGATCATCCTTCCCAAGGGCGTGACGGCTCCGGCAGCGGAGTAATATCAAGCGGCTTCCCTGATGAAGGGAAGCCGCCTTTGTGTATCAGATTATTCCCCGGCGCTGGGACTCACGGTGATTACCCAGTCCATGCTGATGCGGCTGTCCTCGATGGGGAGGCCTTCCTGATCCATGTCCTGACAGCCGAGCCACAGGCTGAGCTGGTAGCTGTCCTGCACAGAGCTGAAGGCGATTTCAGGAACTATTTCGATAAAGACCAGCACCGTGCCATCCGTTTGCGGGATGAGAGCAGAACCGACGACGCCGGGGTAGATATCGCCGTTTTCGTCCAGCACGCCGTTGGCAATGCAGGAGACTCTGCGGATCACCGCGCCATTCTCTGCGGCTATTTCTGCGTAGGTGGGAGCGCCAGCCGGAGGTGTTGGGTACTTGCTGCCATAGAACAGCGCGTAACCAGCGGGATCGTGAACGGTGTATTCATCCCAGGCCATCAGCACGATGTTTTCGCCTTCCTTGGGAGAAATGACAGCAGTTGCATAAAAGTTTAGGGCCGGCTGCGGGCTTTCCTCATGGGTGCGGGTTGTGATGACAAAGTCATCCAGGGAAAAGACTATGCCGTTGAACTCGGTGGTCTGTCCGCCTGGAGCAAGGACGCCCTGCTCCAGATGGGTTTTGAATGAGCCGCCATACTCAACGCCAAAGCGTTCAATGGTTCTGGACAGCACTGCGGCTACAGCCGTTGTTGCCAGCATCAGCAGCAGCACGACGATGGCGATGGTATACAGGGGCTTGCGGCGGACAGCGTTTTCCTCCTTTTCGGTGCAGCGCAGGGCATACTGCACGCGGGCGGCGAAGGATTCCGGCACGTCGCCGAAGGCTTTGGTAAAGTCGATATCCTGCAATTGCTTCACAGATCCTGCACCTCCTGAAAGTATTCTGCCTGCTTCATCTTTTCGCGTCCACGCATCAGGCGGGTTTTGACGGTTCCCTGGGGGATGCGCAGGATCGCCGCAATTTCCCGCACATCATAGCCCTCGACATAGTGCAGCACCATGGGCAGGCGAAGCTTTTCCGTCAGGCCCGTGAAGAAACGGTACAAGTCGGGATCGGCGCTGGGTGGCGCAGGCGTATCCGGGATGCTCTCGATGGGCGTTTCCCGTCTGCTTCTGCGGAGGATAGCGTAGCTCTCGTTGATGAGGATGCGTGTGACCCAGGCCTGCAGCTTGCTTTCGTCCCGCAGCAGATGGCGTTTCTGCCAGGCATGCATGATGCAGCTCTGCACGGCATCCTCCCGGTCACAGGCCTGGCGCAGAAGGCTGCATGACACCCGGTAGAGTGTCGGCTGCATCGCGATGATGCGCTCGGCGAATGCTTCATTGGTCATAGGAAGGCCTCCCTTGGGGCTGAAGTAAAACGCTTTACACCTTATAGATGGAGGAAGATGCCCGCAGGTTCCGTGGGGATTGAATTTCTTTCTATATTGTAGCGTGGATGAAGTGTGGGTGCAAGAGGCTGGTGGCAGGGTCGTGCCTGCGGACGCGGGGGAACCTCATCCGTCACCGCGCAAGCGTGGCGACACCTTCCCCAGAACCGGGAGTCCCGGTGACAGGAAGGTTTTTAGTATCCAGTAACTCCCGTGCCCCTCCGCAGAAGGGGGACGTCTCTCACTACATCAGAAGGGCGGCCGCCCCTGGTATACACCACAACAAAAATGCCCATCCTGAGAAAAGGAGGGCGCGGGATATGAAGGAATGGGCGGCATGGATGGCGAACAAGATGGATGAGCACCTGTTTGCGCTGGAGCGGTTGCGGCTGCCGGAGTATATCAGCTATCTGGAGGACCGGAGGCGGTTTTATCGGACGCAGTTTGTGGCCGGGATTCTGCGGGGGGTGGGATCGGCCATCGGCTTCACGATTCTTGGTGCGGTGCTTGTGTGGCTGCTGCAGGGGTTGGCGCAGCGGAATCTCCCGGTAATCGGGGATTTCCTGGCGGAGATTGTGAGCCTGGTGCAGCGCAGATTGGAGTAAAGGATGCGAAAATGGTACTGGCTGGCGGCGGTGGTGGTCGCGGCGGATCAGGTGGTGAAGCGGCTGTGCGTCGGTTTGACGGGCAGTGTGACGCTGATCCCCGGGGTGCTGCGGCTGACCTATGCGGAGAATACCGGAATGGCTTTCAGTTTGCTCAGCGGGATGCCGTGGCTGCTGGGAATCCTGTCGGGGCTGTGTATCCTGATTGGCTGGCTGGTGCTGCGCCGCTACCGCCTGGGGATGCTGTCCCGCATGGCGGCGATGCTGATGCTGGGCGGCGCGGCAGGCAATATGATCGACCGGCTTATGCAGGGCTATGTGATTGATATGTTTGAGGTGCTGCTTTTTGATTTCGCCGTCTTCAATGTGGCAGATGCAGCCCTGACGGCAGGTGCGGTGCTGATGGCGATATCGCTGCTGTTTTTTACAGAGGATTGGAGAGAAAAAGATGGAAGCACATGAGATGACATTGCCGGCGGACGGACGCCGATTGGATGTGCAGCTGGCGGAGGCCTCAGGTTTGACCCGCAGTCGCATTGCGTCCCTGATGGAGGAGGGCCTTGTCACTGTGGATGGCGTTCCTCAAAAGAAGGCCGGTGCGAAGCCGCGGGCAGGCCAGACGGTGGTTCTCACGATTCCCGCGCCCAAGCCCGCCGCGCCTGAGGCGCAGGATATCCCCCTTACCATCCTGCATGAGGATGCGGATCTTGCCGTGGTGGTCAAGCCCTGCGGCATGGTGGTGCATCCGGCGGCAGGAAATGAGGATGGTACGCTGGTCAACGCGCTTCTGCACCATCTGGACAGCCTGGGCGGCATCGGCGGCGAGCTGCGTCCGGGCATCGTGCACCGCCTTGACAAGGATACCAGCGGCCTTCTGCTGGTGGCGAAGAACGACGCCTCCCAGCTGGCTCTGAGCACTCAGCTCAGCGAGCGTTCGATGGAGAAGCACTACCGTGCGCTGGTGGAGGGCGTCATCCGCGAGGACAGCGGACGCATTGAGGCCGCCATCGCCCGCAGCAAGAAGGATCGCAAGAAAATGGCTGTGGACGAAGAGGGGCGCGAGGCCACCACCGAGTGGACGGTGCTGGAGCGCGGCAGGGGCGTGTCGCTGCTGGACGTGCATATCCTCACAGGGCGCACGCATCAAATTCGCGTGCACATGCGTCATATCGGCCATCCCGTGTGCGGCGATCCCATCTATGGCAGCGCCAAAGGGGCGAAGGTTGCCCGGCTGATGCTCCATGCCTACAGCCTGACCTTCACCCACCCCACGAAGGGGGAACGCATGACCTTCACGGCGGAGCTGCCGGCGGAATTTGTGAAATCACTGCGCGCCAATGGCATCGAGGCGTAGGTACTCCTCCACGCCGCCAGCGATGGCTTCGCCCAGGCGCGCCTGATAGTCATGGGAGAGCAGCAGCTTTTCCTCTGCGGCGTTGGAGATGAAGCCGCATTCGATCAGGACCGAAGGTACCTCCAGCTGCAGGATGAAGTAGTCGCCGGCCATGGCGACGCGCTCCTTCCTGGGGGAGAGGCCGCTGATGAGGGAACTCTGTATGCATCCGGCAAGGAGGCGGGAGGCGGAGCTGCCCTCGCGGTAGAATACCTGGGGCCCGGATTCAGCCCGGCTGCGGTATTCGTTCATATGGATGGACAGCACCATGTGGGCATTCCCGTCTACCGCCATGGCGACGCGGTTCTGCATGTCCTGGCGCTTCTTGGTGAGGGCGGCAGGGCGGTCTTCCTCACATAAGTCCTCGTCCGTGCGGCGGGTCATGATGACCGATGCGCCGCGCTGGACGAGGCTTTTTTCAACCTCCAGGGCAACGGCGAGGTTGAGATGCTTCTCCCAGATGCCGGAGTCACGGCAGCGCGCGCCGCCGTCATAGCCACCGTGGCCAGGATCCACCAGAATGGTCAGGCCAGAAAGCGGGCCGATGGGGGCGGGCGTGAGGGTCGGAGCGGGCGTCTCATGAGTGTGGGGCGCGGGGGATGTGGCTTCCTTGCGCCATGCGGCAACCGCTAACAGGCCGCCGATGAGCACCAGCAGCCCTACGGCGAGGGTCAGGTAGCGTTCTGCCTTGTGCGGCGGCACGATGGGACGATGCTTGTCTGCCATAGGATACACCTCCGTTTGGCAAAGCCTATGCGCGCGGCAGCGCAATTACAACTGACGATAGAGAACATCTGTATACACATATATGCATAACGAATGCGAAGCGGAAAATGCCGTTTTTTACGGCTTTTGGGCTGCGGGCAGGCTGTGCAGGTATGCTTATTCACAATTGTAAAAACTGGTTATGCACAGCCAAAGAACCTATTCATCCACAGTGTCCACAGGGTTATCCACAATTTCAACAGGCAAAAACCACGGAAAATCGCGGGTGTGTGCAGAGTTATCCCCATTGTCCACAAGTTATCCACAGGATTCGTCCACATTGGCGATTTGTGTGGATAGCCCTGTGGACAATCATTTTTTCGCATTGTATCCTGCGTATGAATGCTGCATAAATGCATAAACATCCATGTTCGTGTATGTTCGAGGTGATTGATTTGTGTCATCTGGCCGTCATGGAGGCCGCGACGCACAGGGCCGAAAATTTTCGACAGAACGAAAAAACGGATTCCCCAAAGAATTCGGGAATCCGTCATGGTTCACAGCTTGTTGTGGTTTTTCAGTTCGGTCAGATAGCGTGCCAGCGCGTCCTCCCAGGGAGGCAGCCGTCGGAAGCCTGCCAGATCGAGGCTCCTTTTGCTCAGCCTGCTGTTGAGCGGCCGCCGGGCAGCGCAGGGATAGGCGGATGAGGGAATAGGCGTCACCTGGCATCGGCGTCCGCCCTGCTGCATGATGGCATTGGCGAATTCCGCGAAGGAGCAGCAGCCCTCGTTCGTGCCGTGGTAGACGCCGTAGCGGCTGCTTTCGATGATCTGGCATATCAGCTGCGCCAGGTCAGGCGCATAGGTGGGTGCGCCGAACTGGTCGCACACCACATTCACCCGAGGTCGTTCGCTGCCAAGGCACAGCATCGTGCGGACAAAATTGCCGCCGCCCATACCGAACATCCAGGAGGTGCGCAGGATGAAGAATTTCGTCATCAGGGCGCGGACGGTCTCCTCGCCCTGGAGCTTGGACAGACCGTAGACATTCAGCGGGCCGGTGGGCGCGCCGGTTTCCCGGGGCGCATCGCCGCTGCCGTCGAAAACGTAGTCGGTGGAGACATAGAGAAGCTTGGCGTCTGCCCTCAATGCCGCGCGGACGAGATTCAGTGTTCCCAGGCTGTTGACGACCATGCAGCGGGCAGGCTCGCTTTCCGCCCGGTCCACAGCCGTGTAGCCCGCGCAATGGATGATCGCCTCCGGCTGCCAGTCTGATACGGCCCGGCGCGTGGCTGCTGCGTCGCACAGGTCAAAGTCTGCCGAGGACACGCCCAGACAGGCATGTCCCCGCTCCAGTAGCGCGCGAATGACCTCCTGCCCCAGCAATCCCCGGGCACCTGTGACCATGATCTTCATGGATGCACCTCTCAGCATGTGTTTTCTGGGATGCATTATACCATTCCTGTGGCCTGGTGTGCAAGGGCTAATTCCGCCAGCCCCGCAGCGCTCCCCGCAGGGATACCACCAGCGGGATCACCGCCACCATGCCGATGGCGCCGCCCACCATGCCTCCGGCGGAAATCGCCAGCAGCACCAGCATGGGATGGAGTCGCGTGGCGCCTGAAAGCAGCCTGGGGGAAAGCACTGCGCCCTCCAGCTGCTGGATGAGGAGCAGCACCGCCAGCGTCCACAGGGCGGGCATGAGGCCGTTTTGCAGGGACAGCAGCACAGCCGGCACACCGGCAATCACCGGGCCGACATAGGGCACCAGCTCCATCACGCCCATCAGCACGCCCAGCAGCAGCCAGCCCGGCGTGCCGGTCAGCAACAGCCCTGCCGCAGTCAGCGCGGCGACGGACAGGGAGAGCAGCAGCTGTCCCCGCAGATAAGCGATGGCTTCCCGGCGCATCTCCCGCGCGGCGCGCACGCCCTGCGCACGGTGCCTGACCGGCAAAAGCAGCGTGAGCATCGAGGCGATGCGCTTCCTGTCCCTGAGAAGGTAGAAGGCCAGAAGCGGCGCCAGCAGCACCTTGCTCAGCCCGGAGACCGCATTGGTGAGGGCGCTCATCACCCGTGGGAGGAGCTGCGCGGCCTGGCTGCTGATCTGGCTGAAGAGCTGCTCCTTCATCGGGGAAAGATCGACCCCGCGCCCCGAGAGCCAGCCGCTGATGGCCGTCCACTGGGCCTGCGCCCATTCCAGCAAATCAGGAAAGGCGGCGGTGAGCTGCGTCATCTGCCGGGCGATGGGCGGGATCAGGAGCATCAGCGCCAGCACCGTCATGGCGCCCAGCAACAGCAGGGACAGCGCCGAGGCCAGGGAGGGCGGCAGACGCCTTTCCAGCATGCGGCAAAGGGGAAGCGCCAGCAGCATCAGCAGTGCTCCTGCACACAGCTGCACAATCAGAGCCCACAGCACCTGTCGAAGGAGCACAATGGCTGCCAGAGCGCCTGCAACCAGAAAAGAAAGCCGCCAGCGATGGGCGACACGGGTACGTTCCATCCTGACGGCCTCCTTGGGGTTATTGCTGCTCCATGCTCTTCATCATCTGCTTGGCCTTGTTCATGCCGCGCTGCATGTCCTTGCGGAGCGTCTTGCCTGCGGGCATCATCATCAGGCTCACGCCCATCATGAAGCCCAGGGCGGAGCCAACCATCAGCTTGTTCATGCCTTCACCTCCCATTCCTCGCGGGGGATGAGCACCTGCGCCCCTTCGTGATCGCCGGGCTGAACCGCCCAGTCGCGCACGATCAGGCGGCCCCGGCGCAGATCCTCCAGATAGCCCAGGGAGATCTCCAGGGCAGTTACGTCAAGGGTTTCCGGGCTGATCCAGGCGTCAGTGACCCACCCGAGGGTGAGGCCGCTTTCATCCTTGACGGTGTGCAGGGTAAAATCGCAGTCCTTCGGCGGACGGCAGGGCTTGTCCGACAGGATGACGGATACGTCCCCCAGCACGCCGATGGCCCGGTGATCAACCCACTTGGCGCTGCCCAGGCCCCGGCGGATCATCAGTCCCATCAGGTGATGGCCGTTGCGGCTCAGCACAGCGCGCTCCACATGGCCAATCTGATGCTCGCCCAGGATCGCCGGCAGCCCCAGCACGCGGCCCAGGCGCATGTCACAGGTCATCTGCGTCCTGCACGGGCTCGTCCCATTCATCCCACGGCACGCCGGTGTAGGAACCCAGCACATCCGTGTGGCTCTTGCGCTGCTGCTCGGCCTTGAGGGCCTCCGTCAGCGCATCGGGTCTCTTTTTGGGTCGTTGGATCATGTTGCATCCCTCCTTCAGCGGTCAGTATGCGCCGAAGAGGGGCGCAGCATGATGGCAAATTTCGCACGTGCCGCGAATGTTTGGACGAAACAGGGTCATGCTGAATATGAGGAGGCTGAGACGAAATGAAGCATGCATCCCTGTGGCAGCAGACGGCGGCGCTGCCGGAATATCCGCCGCTCCAAGGAGATACGGGCACGGAGGCGGTGGTCATCGGCGGCGGCATGGCGGGCCTTTTGACGGCGTATCTGCTCCATCAGCGCGGCGTGAAGGTCGTGGTGCTGGAGGCGTCGCGCATCGCCAGTGGTCAGACGGGCCGAACCACCGCGAAGATCACCAGCCAGCACGATCTGATCTATGACCGCCTGATCCGATCCATTGGGCGGGACAAGGCTGCCCAATATGCGCAGGCCAATGAAGAGGCCATCGCCGCCTACGACCGCATCATCCATAAGAAAGGGATTGAATGCGGTTTTTCCATGCGCGATGCATATCTTTACAGCACTCAGGAGACCTCGCCCCTTGCGCAGGAGGCGGAGGCAGCCCGCACCCTCGGCATCGACGCAGCCTTTGTCCGGGAGACGGAGCTGCCCTTTAAAGTGGCGGGAGCCGTGCGCTTTGGCGGGCAGGCACAGTTCCATCCGCTGAAGTTCCTACGGGGCATTTTGGATGGCCTGACCATTCATGAGCAGACCCGCGTCACGACGGTCAGCGGGCAGCAGGTGCACACGGAGCGCGGTACGGTCACGGCGGAGCATATCATATTTGCCACGCATTTTCCCTTTGTCAACGTGCCGGGGTGGTATTTCATGCGCATGCATCAGGAGCGCAGCTACGTGTTGGCGCTGCAAAGCAGCTGGAAGCCGCGGGGGATGTACCTGGGCATTGACGAAGACGGCTTGTCCTTCCGGGAGGCGGAGGGGCTGCTGCTCCTTGGAGGCGGAGGGCATCGGACGGGCGAAAACCGAACCGGCGGACGCTATGCGCAGCTTCAGCAGGCGGCCAAGACGCTGTTTCCCGGCAGCCAGGAGAAGGTCTGCTGGTCAGCCCAGGACTGCATGACGCTGGACGGTGTGCCCTACATCGGCCAGTATGCCCCGTCCGAGCCCCGATGGTACGTGGCGACAGGCTTTGCCAAATGGGGCATGAGCACATCGATGGTAGCGGCGCAGCTGCTGAGCGGGATGATCGCCGGTCATACACCGGAATGGGCAGGTGTGTTTTCGCCGCAGAGGCTTCGGCTGTCCGCATCGGCGCAGTCCCTGGCAAATGAGACGGGGCACGCTGTCCGCGGTTTGACCCGGGAGGTGCTGGCGCTCCCCCGCGGCCTGATGGCAGAACTGCCCCTGGAGCATGGCGGTATCGTCGAGGTGGAGGGCCGCAAGGTGGGCGTGTACAGGGACGGGGAAGGACACTGCCACATCGTGTATCCGCGCTGCCCGCATCTGGGCTGCCAGCTGGAATGGAACCCCGATGAGAAGACCTGGGACTGCCCCTGCCATGGTTCCCGGTTTGATTACGATGGCAAGCTGCTGGACGGCCCGGCACAAACTGGCCTGAAATGACAAACGGGAGCACGCGCATTACGTGCTCCCATAAGGGTTATTTCAGGAAGAACCGGACGAGCTTCATCATCTGCTTATTGTAGGGGGCATAGCGCATGGGAAGATCCAGCCAGGTTGCCTTGTCCACCATGCTCTGCGTATGGCTGAAGCACTCAAAGCTGTATCGTCCGTGGTAATGGCCCATGCCGCTGCGGCCCAGTCCGCCAAAGGGCAGGCGGCTGGAGGCCAGATGGATGATGGTGTCGTTCACGCATCCGCCGCCAAAGGGCGTTTCTGCCAGGAAGCGCTCCTTCTCGGCCTTATCCTCAGTGAAGAGATAGCAGGCCAGCGGCGTGGGACGGTCGGCAATAAAGCGGATGGCCTCGTCCAGCGCCTCGTATTCGAGGATGGGCAGTACCGGGCCAAAGATCTCCTCCTGCATCACGGCGTCGACTTCGGTGATGTTATCCAGGATGGTGGGCTGGATGCGCAGCGTCTCCGGGTCTCCCTCGCCGCCGTAGACGACATGCTCCCGGTCAATCAGCGTCATCACCCGGTCATAGTGGCGGCGGTTGATCATGTGGACGTAGCTGTCATTGGCCAGCGGGTTTTCCCACATCATATGGGCCAGATGATATTTGAGCCGGTCAACGAATTCGTTCTTGACGCTGCGGTCAATGAGCACGTAATCCGGTGCGACGCAGGTCTGTCCGGCATTGAGGAGCTTGCCGAAGGCCACGCGCCTGGCAGCCAGGTCGATCTTCGCCGAATCCGTGATGACCACTGGGCTCTTGCCGCCCAGCTCAAGGGTCACAGGGGTCAGGTGATCGGCAGCCTTGCGCAGCACTTCCCGGCCCACGTTTTCGCCGCCGGTGAAGAAGATCTTGTCAAAGTGCTGATCCAGCAGAGCCTGATTCTCCTCGCGCCCGCCCTCGACCACGGCTGCATGCTCCTGCGGGAAGCAGCTTTCGATGATCTCCCGGATGATGGCGCTGGTGGCCGGGGCATAGGCGGAGGGCTTTACCACGCAGCAGTTGCCGGCGGCAATCGCCCCGATGAGCGGGCCCATGGTCAGCAGGAAGGGATAGTTCCAGGGCGACATGATCAGCGTCACGCCATAGGGGCGGCGCAGGGTATAGCTGTTGGCGGGGAACTGGTGCAGGGGCGTTGCAACGCGCTTTCTTCCGGCATAGCGGCGGAAGTGGCGCTGCATGTGGCTGAGCTCGGAGAGCACCATGCCCGTCTCGCACAGATAGGCTTCCTCCGGGCATTTGCCCAGATCAGCGTGCAGAGCCTCATGAATATCATGCTCGCGGGCAAGGATGGCCTTGCGCAGCCGGATCAGCGCATCAGCGCGGACGGACAGGGGCAGGGTTGCATTTGTTCGGAAATAGGCGCGCTGACATTCGACAAGGCGTGTGATGTCCTGTTCGCGTTCGGTGAGGGGCATCAGACGCAGGAAGAGATCCTCCAGCTCGAAGCGGTCCAGCTCCGTCAGGGCGGGATAGGCCGGGTTGCAGCAGCGGTCGGCAATAACGGCCAACGCAGGGATATCCCGGCGGCGGATGGCGCTGAAGGTTTGGGGAACGTTCAGCAGTGCGAAATGCTCCCGCAGCCATGTCATCAGGGATGCGCAGGCAACCTCGCTGCCTGCTCCCTGGGAGGTAAGGCCCGCCGCCTGTGCCAGAGCTGCCAGGGGCTTGACGGCAGCGTGGCCATAGGCGTCCAGCACCACGGGCAGCGCTGCGGCCATAGCCATGTCAAAGGGGATGTCGTGCATCTGTCCCAGTGCCAGCGCCATGCCGTAGGCATAGCCGTGATACTGCGGCGCGGACAGAGCTTTCAGACAGTCGGCTGCATTTTGCAGGGCCGCTTCCGCCTCGGAGGACGCAACGTCCGCCCAGGCATGCCGGATCAGTGCGCCCGCTGCCTCCAGCGCCGCCTGCCGCTGCTGACGGTTTGCGCCCGAGCGTAAATACGCCTCGATGCAGTGGGTCAGCAGTTCGACGATGGTCAGCTGATGCGGATCGGCCGCTTCCATCTGTTTGGCGTTGTGCGTCAGCTTGGATACCGCCTGATGCGCGCGGATGATCATGGTCTGCGTTTTTTTCATCGTAACATCCCTCGTTGATAACGGTATACTACCATGCTGAGCATAGCACCATTCCATGGCACTGTCAACGAATGCGCAGGGTTTGATAGAAAGTGTTCATCAAAATGAAAAAACCGTTCCCAGAAAAGGAAACGGTCAGACTGTCAAAAACCTTGGGAGGTGTCGGAGGACCCGCAGGCCCTCTGACTGCATGGTATCGCGGGGAGTCTTCGACTCATCTATCCGCCGCACGGGCGGGGCTTTTTCAGACTCGGCTGTCACACGGCATAAAGCCATGCGGTGATGGATCACTGCTGCGTTTTGAGCAGCACCAGCTGGCGCTGCAGGGCCTCAAAGGACTCCTGGGAAATGTCGTGCTCAATCTTGCAGGCGTCTTCGCGGGCGGTTTCCTCGCTCACGCCAATAGCTACGAGGAAGGACATGAGCGTCTTGTGGCGGTCGTACACGCGCCGGGCAATCTCTTCGCCCTTTTCCGTCAGGGTGATAAGGCTGTCCTCGTCCATGAGGATGTAATTATTCTCCCGCAGCTTCTTCATCGCAAAGGAAACCGACGGCTTGGTCACGCCCAGCAGGAGCGAAATGTCCACGGAACGCACATAGCCCTTGGTCTCCCGCAGACGCAGGATTGCCTCCAGGTAATCTTCAGCGGATTCGTGGATATTCATCAGCGGTTCCTTCTTTCATGCTTTTTCTTTTTCATCTTAGCATGTTATGCATGAAATTGCAATCGATAAATTTGGAAGGATAGAAATTTCTGCACCGCTGCTTCAACAGGCAGGCTTCTGTGCATATTTTGCAGGGCCTTGGGGAAGAATCATGGCCGGCAAAGCATGATTTGGAGCCTGAAACGTGCAAAAAAATGTGTTTTCCGTCCATTGGGACGCAAAAAGCCCTTCACAAGGGCGAGATTTTGTGATACAATATTCGCTGGATATGCCCGCATACCGTGCGTATGGCGTATATAGAGTACAGAAACGATATTCATATCAATGGAGGAATTGATTCATGATTACTGCTGGCGATTTCCGTAAGGGTATTACCATTGAGTGGGACGGCGGCGTGTGGAACATCGTTGATTTCCAGCACGTCAAGCCCGGCAAGGGCGCTGCCTTCGTGCGCACCAAGATCAAGAACATCATGACCGGCGCTGTGGTTGAGCGTTCCTTCAACCCCACCGACAAGATGCCCCGTGCCATCATCGAGACCAAGGAGATGCAGTACGTCTACAATGACGGCGAGATGTACTACTTCATGGACGTGGAAACCTACGACCAGATCCCCCTGGCGCTGGATCAGGTGGAGGACGCCATCCCCTACGTGAAGGAAGGCACCAACGTTACCATGCGCTTCTTCAAGGGCTCTCCCTTCTCCGTGGAGGCTCCCAACTTTGTGACCCTGGAGGTCACCGACACCGAGCCTGGCTTCAAGGGCGATACCGCTTCCAACACCTACAAGCCCGCGACCCTCGAGACCGGCTTCAGCCTGCAGGTGCCCCTGTTCATCAACACTGGCGACATGATCCGTATCGATACCCGCACCGGCGAGTACATGGAGCGCGCCAAGTAAGCTGACGCTTCGTAAAAATGCAAATTGCATCTGCCTGGTGAATGCTGTCATGCTTCGCCGGGCAGTGTGCATATATGAACAGTAATGATTCCAAGGAGGGAAAACGTATGAGCAAGCTCACCGATCGCATCAGCTTCCTGAAGGGCATGGCGGCTGGTCTCAAGCTGAACATGGAGAAGGACGCCAACAAGCTGATGATCGAAATGCTGAACGCCATGGGCGAAATGGCTGAGGAGATGCAGGTCATGGTCGAAGCGCACAACGACCTGAATGAGTATGTCGAATCCATCGACGATGACCTGGCCGACCTGGAGGAAACCCTCTTTGGCGACGAGGAGCTTCACGACGAGGATTGCGACTGCGAAGAATGTGCCGATGACGATGAGGACGACGAGGATGAGGGCATCATCGACGATGATGAACTGATCGCCTATGCCTGCCCCCACTGCGGCCATGAGATCAAGTTCCGTGCTTCTGACGTGGATTTCGATGAGGACTACCTCTGCTCGGAATGCGGCAAGTCCATTTTTCCTGAGGTGAATGAGTAAACAAACAGCATCGCGCCTCCCCGGCAATGGGGAGGCACGATGTTTATTTTACTGCACAATACTGCTCCGTCCGCCGGTCACCCCGGTGACGCGGGTGATGATGAATCTGGACTTCGCCCGCGTCAACATGAAGCCAACATTTATGACCAGGCAGTGTTGGAAGGTGTTGCCACGACCTTCCCATAGACGGAGGACATCATCGAAAGTGGACAAGGCCATCCGCCTGTGTCTGCACTGCATGAAGAGGCAGGTGTTCAACCACGGCAACAAGCGCGCGGCGATAATCTTTGCGAATCGCTATATGATCTACTGAAATAAAAAACGGAACAGCACCGGGGCTGCGCGGTTATGGCAAGTCCCGGTGCTGTTTTTTATGGGTGATTATGCAATTCGGGAGATTAAAGGGGCGATACATGCACCGATTTGCTCATAGAGCATCCGCGGTCGTGTGATAAGCGTAGGGAACAGCGGATGAGGGATGAATTATATTATGATGAAGGTGGAGGGAGATTTTCTCCTGTGGCAACAGAATATGACGGGGAGGTATCACGATGAGTGCTGCATATGGGTATGCACGGGTATCAAGCAAAGATCAAAATGAGGATCGTCAACTGATTGCGCTCAGGCAATGGGGTGTGGCCGAAAAGCATATCTACCTGGATAAGGTTTCCGGTAAGGATTTCAACCGGCCACAGTATCAGCGACTTGTCAAGAAGCTCAGGCCGGGCGACATATTGGTTGTGAAATCCATTGATCGGTTGGGGCGAAACTACAATGAAATCATCGAGCAATGGCGGCAGATCACAAAATGCAGACAGGCAGATATCGTAGTTCTGGACATGCCTTTGCTGGATACGCGGCAGGGAAAGGATTTGATCGGTACGCTGATTGCAGACATTGTTCTGCAGCTGCTGTCCTATGTGGCACAGACGGAGCGGGAATTCATCCGGATGCGCCAGGCGGAGGGGATCGCGGCGGCGAAAGCCCGCGGTGTCCGCTTCGGGCCGAAGCCGAAGGACAAGCCCGAGCTGTTTGATACATACAGTCAGCAATGGGAGATGCGGCAAATATCGGCCAGACAGGCCGCAAAACAGCTGCAAGTATCCCATAACACCTTTCTGAAATGGGTAAAAAGGGCTGAAAATGAACGAAAAGATACGAAAATTGGGTAGGAATGTAGAC
>JAFUOR010000075.1 GCA_017481825.1 Clostridia bacterium | reverse complement strand
CGCTGGTGCGCTCCGGCGCGCTGGACGTGATCGTCATCGACTCTGTGGCGGCGCTGGTACCCAAGGCCGAAATCGACGGCGAGATGGGCGACTCCTTCGTGGGTCTGCAGGCGCGCCTGATGTCCCAGGCCCTGCGCAAGCTGGCAGGCATCATCAACAAGACCGGCTGTGTGGCTGTGTTCATCAACCAGCTGCGCGAGAAGGTCGGCGTGATGTACGGCAACCCCGAAACCACCCCCGGCGGCCGTGCGCTGAAGTTCTACTCCTCCGTACGTCTGGACGTTCGCCGCGGCGAGCAGCTTAAGAACGGCACTGAGGTCGTGGGCAACCACACCAAGGTCAAGGTTGTAAAGAACAAGGTGGCTCCGCCCTTCCGCGTGGCTGAGTTTGACATCGTCTACGGCGAGGGCATCAGCAAGGAAGGCACCCTGCTGGACATGGCTGTGGAACGCGACATCATCCATAAGAGCGGCGCGTGGTTCTCCTACAAGGATCAGCGCATCGGTCAGGGCCGCGAGAACACCCGCCTGTTCCTGCGCGACAACCCCGAGATCACCGCTGAAATCGACGCCCTGATCCGCGCAGAGATTTTCTCCGATGCCCCCGCCACCATCGAGCCCGACGAGGTCGGCGTGATGCCCGAGGAGGACGAGGACGATCTGGCCCTGCTGGAGGAGCTGGGCGAAGAATAAGCAGGGTACACCGCAGCATACCATGCATCAAAAAAGTCTGCTCCCGGGAAGGGATTTGTCAAGGGTAAATTTATCCAATGACTTTTCGGCATATCACGTAAAAAGAGCGCACTTGCTACCGCCCGCAGGGATGGTGAGTAAGTGCGCCTCTTATTCTTTTGGCTGGCGACAAATTGAAATTTGTTATTCTACCACGAATTCAGTCCACTCTGTTTTGTTATACTGCATGACGTCCACAGATTTCTTCATGCCCAATTTTTCATAGAATGAAACCGCATTCTCATTAGCTATCAAATAAACCGCAATATCCTTTTCACCGCCTGCAATTTCGTGGGCGGTTTTCATTAACCGTTTTCCAATGCCCTGTCCTGTGTAGGATCTGTCTACACCCAAATCTGTTACATAAAGCCAGTAGACAAAGTCAGTCAAGCCAAACAGAACACCAACAACTGTACCGCTTTCGTTTCGGGCTACAAGGCTGATCGAAACGGTATTAACAAGTTTTGCAATTCTGTTTTCGAATCGTTCTTTTGGATATTGGGAACCTAAATCAGTTCTTTTTAAAAAGTCTATATATTCTTCCGCGGAAATGCGTTCTTCAGAGATTCTTACATTCTGATTCATACTACCTCACCGTCAAATTCAAATTTGGTGCATCTATTCTATCACAGCCACAGAAAAACAGCAAGCCGCACTATTCAGCACGGCTTGCTGCTATTGTTGACTGTTTCCAACATGAGTCAGCTTTCATGCGCCATGAATCAGGTTGTTTGCCTGCGTTTCCAGCCCGGCAATGCCAAATGGCTCGCCGCTTTCACGCAGATCACAGCCCGTGGAATATTCCTTGTGAGTACGTGCCCGCAGAAAGTCTTGATAGATCGAATCCACGCCCACGTAGCATCCCCGAGGGTGATCAGCGAACACACGGCGCTTTCGTTCCACAGAGGCAGGAAGTCCCCCGCCTGCTACATGTGGATGGCATGGCGGTACCGTTCGCTCATATTCAGAACGGCCCTTTCCATGGTGCAGCCTCCCATCATTACAGCGCGCGCAGCGTAAAGGTGAAGCTGTACGCCTTTTCCGCCGGATAGCAGTACTTCGGCAGGGTCGGAGCGCCCCAGCTGTCATCGCCGCCCACGCCCTTGCGGAACATGGCCACGTCCAGCACCGTTTTGACGGACTTGCCCAGATCGCCGTAGTGGCGCGCTGCCGCAAGCTCCTCGGGCAGCCAGGGCTGTACGCTGATGTTCAGGTTGTCGCCCATGATCAGCACGCCATGCTGATCCTTGTCCGTCACCGACAGGGACTGCACGCCGCCGCGATTGCCACTTTCCTGCGGGTTCAGGTAGGGGCTCATGCCATCCTTGACGTTGTAAATATGCCAGCCGAGGTAAGCGCCGTCGCAGCGGTCGTTGTAGTTCTCCGCCGGGCCAAGGCCGTAGTAGTTCACCGTGTCCAGGCGGGGATCCAGCTGGAAGCTCAGACCCAGAGCGGGTATATCCGGCAGATCCTCCACACCGGGCCAGTTGACGGTCACCTCCACTGCGTCGTCATCGCGCAGGGTGTAAACCACGCTCATCTCGAAATCCTTGAGCATGGGCGTTTTGTAGGTGTAGGTGATCGTCGTGCAGCCTTCCTGCTCCCTGACCTCCGCGCCGCGATGCCAGCTGTAACGGCTGATGAGGTGGTACACGCCCTCGCGGACATGGTAGCCATTGCCGCAGTCGTTATCCGTAGGCGCACGGAAGAGGCTCAGCTGAGGCGCGCAGAGCAGCGTCTCCCTGCCCGCCCGGTCTCGGAAGGAAATGAGCCCCTTGCCCCGCTCGAACATCACGCCCATCTTGTCCGTACGGAAGCCGATGTTGTTGTCACAGGCGATGGCCTTGGGGCCATGATCGGGCTGGAACACCACTGCCTTCTCGCCAATGACGGTCTGGCCGTGACTGAGCACCGTGCCTGCAGGCAGGATACCCTCGTCCTCCCGCAGCACGAGGTAGCAGGTCAGCACCACCTGGCCCTCAGGCAGCTTGCCGTAGGGCAGGTTGATATGCCTGCTCTCGCCGGGGGCGATCTCCGGCAGCATGACCTCACCCGCCTTGACGGGCTTCATGTCGCACTCCACCGTCCAGCGCAGATCATAGCCGGAAAGCGGCGCAAACTGCTTGCGGTTCACCACGGTCACACCAGTCTTGCCCACGCGCAGGAACACATCCCTAAAGAGGTAGCGCACCTCCTGGGCCTTCGCAGAAAGGCTACGATCCGCCAATACGATGCCGTTGCCGATGAACTGCCAGTCCGTGGGTCGGTCGCCGAAGTCGCCGCCGTAGGCAAAGCGCTCCTGACCGTTGGGGCCGGTAACGCGCAGCCCCTGATCCACATAGTCCCAGATGAAGCCACCCTGATACATGGGGTACTTGTCCTCCAGGGCGGTGTACTCATTCATGCCGCCGCAGGAGTTGCCCATGGCATGGGTGTATTCACAGTTGATAAAGGGCTTGTCGGGATTGGATTTGAGGTACTTTTCAATATCCGCCGCCTTGAGGTACATGCGGCTGTACATATCGGTGGTATCGGGATAGCGCTTGTCGTTCGCCACGCCCTCATAGTGCACCAGACGGGTTGGGTCGGTATGGCGGAAGTATTCGGACAGCTCCCACAGGTTCTTACCGCCAAAGGACTCGTTGCCGCAGCTCCACATCAGCACACAGGGGTGGTTCTTGTCCCTTTCGAGCATCGCACGGCCACGGGCCAGCAGGGGCGCCAGCCATTCCTCCCCGTCACCCGGCAGATACCAGTCATGCATGGGCGCCCAGGTACCATGGGTCTCGCAGTTCGTTTCGTCGATCACATAGAGGCCATACTCATCGCACAGGCGGTAGAACAGCGTCGTATTGGGATAATGGCTGGTGCGGATGGCGTTGATGTTCAGGCTCTTGCAGATGGCAATGTCCCGGCGCAAAAGCTCCTCGGTCATCACGCGGCCCCTGTCGCAGTCAAACTCATGACGGTTCACGCCGTGGAAGACGATGCGCTTGCCGTTGAGGCACATGATCCTGTTGATCATCTCAAACTGGCGGAAGCCCACCTTCGTCCGGCTGACCTCCGCCACGCGGCCCATACCGTTGGTCAGCGTGATGGTGAGGGTATAGAGCGAGGGGCTCTCCGCCGACCACAGCTTCACGCCGGAAACGACGCTGTCAAAGTGCACCTGGCTCTGTTCGCCCACCGCCTTGGTCTCCTCGTAGAGCACCGCGCCGGCCTTGTCTGTCAGCGTCAGGCGGGCCTGGCCGTTGCTGTTGCCCACGACGGTCAGCAGCGCGTCCAGATGCGCGCAGGTGTAGTTGTCCGTCAGCGGCGTACGCACGCGCAGATCCGCCAGATGCGTCTCCGGCCAGAAGTGCAGCGACACACTGCGGTGGATGCCGGAATAGCGCCAGAAATCCTGATCCTCCAGCCAGGAGCCGGAGCAGCGCTTGAAAATGCGCAGTGCCAGACGGTTCTCGCCCACATGCACCTTATCGGTGATATTGAAGGCGCTGGGGGTGAAGCTGTCCTCAGCATAGCCGACCTCATAGCCGTTCACATACACCAGCACCGCCGCCTCCGCGCCTGCCAGATGCAGGATGATGCGGTTTTGCAGATCCTTCAGGCTAAGCGTGAAGGTGCGCACGCAGGTCACGGTGGGGTTGTACTCCTCAGACACCTGGGGCGGAACGAGCTGCTCATGACCGTCCCAGGGGTACTGTGCGTTAACGTAATGAGGCGCGTCCCACTCGGGATTGACCAGTTGGAACTCGCAGGGTACCGTGATCTCGCGCAGCCCCGCATCCAGGGATGCACCCGTCAGCAGCGTGCCCGGCGCACCAGCGGGATTCATGGCAAAATGGGCCTTCCACAGGCCATCCAGCGATCGCACCAGGGACGATACTCCCTCATCCGCTTCCTGCTGCGTGGCAAAGAAATCATGGTCGGAGGTGGGCGCCAGCTCATTGACCGCGAACTTCGACGGATCGCAGAGCCATGCAGGGGTGAAACGGTCTTCTCGGGTGTTGCTCATACGGGGCAGCTCCTCTCGGTTTTGCGTAGGGTATTCGGGCGAACCATCCGATGCCAGGCAGGCGCTGCCGCCGGCTTACTCAAAGGGATAGTAGGTATTGTCCTCAAAGGACTTGACCAGCACCTCATAGCGGGGATGCTCCCGCCAGCCCGCGCCGGTAGACTGGTAGGTTTCCGTCTCGATGACACAGTTGGGCAGCTTTTCCTGGAGCTTGGCAACCTCCTCCTTCGTCAGGTTCGGGTTGTAGGAGATGTGCAGGCGTTCCAGGGAGGTGCAGGTATACAGGGGCGACAGGTCGGTAATGTTGTTGTGGCACAAGTTCAGGTCAAGAAGCTTGGTGTGGTTCGCCAGGGCAGAAATATCCGTGATGTCCTGCATGAACAATTCGATATACTCCAGTTCGTACAGCTCCGCCAGAGGAGAAATATCCGTTACCGGCTTCTTGGAGTCGATGCAGATCAGCCGCTTGAGGCCCGGGAAATTCGTCAGGAACGACAGATCGCTGACATTGTTGTGGCCCACGTCGATGGCCACGATATCCGGGAAGTACTGCAGGCGCTCCCAAATCTGGGCTGCGGTATAGCGGGGATCCTGCCGGCCCTTCATGGTGGAGAAGGCCGTGGCATCCGAGCGCAGGTAGATCGTGCGCCCGTCGCAGATATTCCACCTCAGCGTCCAGAGGAATTCCACCTCAGGGTACTTGCTGATCAGGTAATCCACCATGCCGTTCAGGCTCGGGCGGTACTTGGTCATGATGACCTTTTCAATATTGGGCAGCGCGTCCAGCGCAGCGGCGATCTGGCTCAGCTTGACCTCACCCTTGGGGGTATCCAGATCAAGCACGGTCGTCGATGCGTCCGCGCTGGTGTTGCCCAGCTTGATCGTCCACAGGAAGCGCACATTCGGGCAGGAATCCACCAGCTTCTTCATATTGGCGCTGCCAAGCTTCACGCCGGTCAGGTTGACCTCCGTCACCTGGGGATGATTCGCCAGGTCGCTGATCAACGCACTGACTTTGCCATCCACATTCTTGACGGTAGTCAGATCAAGAGTCGTTGCGCCCTCCGGCACACTCACGCCCAGCACATCCGCCGCAGCGGAAAGGATGGGCAGCATCAGAAGGAGAAGCATGATAAGCAGCTTACGCATGAGAAAGCCATCCTTTCAGGTATCTGTCATCATTTCTTCGGCTTGCCATTCACCCAGTCGGTATGCACCAGATCGCTGGTGCCCACGCCGAAGAGCTCATGCTGGTTGCGGGGAGAGCCGACGGAGGTGTCCTTGCCGGTGCGGTTGAGCTTCTCGCCCATGAAGATCAGCACCGAGGTGCTGCCGCCGTCCAGCATGAAGGACTCATTGCAGCCATGACCGTAGAGCAGCATGCCGATCTGGTTGATGGACATGCCCTTGGGACCCTTGGGCACGCGGCCCTCGCAGTTCACGATGATGTAGTGGCCCGCCTCCACCATGCCGATGGCGCAGCGGGGCTCCTGGTTGCTGGCGTTGGCACCGTTGTAGATGCGAAGCCGTCCGTCACGGGCCAGGTAAGGGCCAAAGGACAGCGCGTCATGCACATCGCCCATGGCAGCCAGTTCGTCCGCGGTGATCTCCTTGGTGCCGTAGACGGAGATGGTACCGTCATCATGCAGGGCCATGGTGTCCAGATTGGGGAAAGCCGGGTTTTTGTTCTTGTTGATGTTATAGAGCACCTTATAATCGCGCAAGATATTGCCCACGGTGTTGCCCTTGTCCACGCGGTAGGGATAGTAGTCGCCATTGACCGCGATGACCATTTTGGAGGTCTGCGCCAGCGTCTGGGGATAAATCTGCTGACCCTTGAATTCCGCGTTGACATACACGTGCTGCTTGAACATCTCGCTCTCGGGCTTGAACTTCACGTCCGCCACGAAATAGCGCTGGGCGGGATTTTCCATGTCATACTGGATGATCTCCACCTGCACAGTGGTGGACAGATAGGCCCACAGGCCCTTTTCCACATCCTCATAGAGGAATTCGCCCTCGGTGAGGTAGCCGTCCGCATCGCGGTTGGCAGGGTAGGGGATCACCGACGCATCGCTGTGCGCGGCGCTCTCAAAGGGCTTGAGACAGGCCGCGCGCACAAGGCCCGCATCGCGCGCGCCAAGCTTCTGGATCGCGCCTACCACATCGCCATCCATGGTCATGGTGCTGGGAACAGCCCACAGCCCCCAGACTGCCGCATCCTCCAATTCGTAATCGGGATTGACGGCGCTGGCTGCTGCGCTGTTCATCACCAGAGCAGTCACCTCGCCGCCATCCACCAGCAGCATGGGCTGGTAATGGCGCAACCAGGAGGCCACCGTCGCCGTAACCTTCTTTTCGCCCCATCCCTTCAGGGCATTGGCGGCGTTCTTGTTCGTTTCGCTGTAACCGCCGAAGACGGGCATCACCCGCACGCCGACATTCCACAGCGCATCGGTCACAGCCAGCGGATTTTCTGTTGGGATGGTCAGCGACGCCACGGCCACGCTGCGGCCCTGCTGCGTCCAGGCAGCAATGCGGGTTACGTCAAAGCCGGTGAGGGTATCCAGCATCAGCAGCACATCCGCCTGGGAGGCCGAAGACCAGCGGTGAATTTCAGAGGGCAGATTGCCATCGGAGAACACGCGCAGCTCCGTCAGTTGGGTGGAGCGGTTGCTGTTGTAGGTGACCAGCACGCGCAGACGGCCCGTCAGCGCCGTGGGAGCGGTCAGCACGCACTCCGTGCCGGGGTTCTCCATCGTCACCGCTGTTTCCCACTTCTTCTTGCTGTTGAGAAACTGCAGCTCAATCTTATCCGCCACGCTGTCCATGCGGATATATGCCGTCTTGACCGACGCGCCCGAGGGCAGATCGCAGGTCAGCTCGGCCGTCTTGGCCTTGGCGATGGCATGGCGGGTGGAATCATCGCCGTCGGTGAGGATGGCGCTGTCGATCTTCTTGCTGCCGGCCTTCCACTGGGGCAGGATTTCATCCGCCAGCGCACAGGTTGCCGCAGACAGCATCAGCGTCGTCAGGAGCAGGAGGAATACCTTTTTCATGTTGATTCGCCTCGATCAGATTCTTTATTCAGTCACGCTGGGAACCAGGGTTGCGAAATAGATGATATCGCCCACCTCGCGGTCCTTGGGAATCTTGTTGATGCGCGTACCGCACAGGTAAACGGAGGTGGAATGGCCGCCGTCCAGGTTGTAGGCCTGCAGCGCGCCCTTTTCCTGGGCCAGGTCAGTCATACGGCGGACGCTCAGACCCGGGTCGTCACAGGCCATGAACAGGAATTCCTTCGTCGTGCCGTCGTCGGGCAGCTGGCAGATAATAAGGCGCTCATCCGGCGTAGGATAGCCGCAGGAGTTCTTCTCGGCATATTTGAACTGCAGCCGTTCGCCGTTCTTGATCAGCGCCGGGCCAAAGGAGAAGGCCTCGACGATGGTGTGCTCCTTGAGGAAGTTCTCCACCTTCGTCTTGGTCGGAGATTCGATGATCTGCAAATCGCCGTTTTCATCCACGATCAGCATATCCATGCCCTGACGGATGTTGTTGCGGATGCGCTCGCCGCTGCGGTACACCACGCCCACGTCGCGGTAGTTGTAGAAGTCGCCGTTGAAGGCCAGCACCGCATTGTTCTGCGCCGCCATGGCATGCACCGGCGCCACCGTCTTGGACATGGGCTTGCCCGCCGTGGCCGTGCGCAGCTGGGACTTATCCATGATGGTGACGTAGACGTAGTATACCTGTACCTCGTCTACCACCGCCTTTTCGATGCGCACCTTGAGGGAGCCATCATCATAGCTCATGCCATCCTCGCTCAGAGCGCCCTCCACATAGGTATAGGGTGCGGCGCCGCCCAAAGGCAGGGGCGCCCAGGTTGCAGCGGATTCCTCCGCCAGGGCCGGAACAAGCGCCGAAAGCAACATCAGCGCCATCAGCCATGCGATCATCCTTTTCATGCCATCTCTCCTGTTTTCTGCGTCAAAATCGCACAGTATGCCATCATATGCTTTCTTATTATACTCCCTTGCTCCGCCTTTGTCCAGCCATTGCCAGGGCTGGATGGATTTTTTACAGCATCATCACCTTTTTTCAAACGAAGCTTTCATATATTTTGATGGTGTTTTGGCTTGACAGATTGCAAGAAACCCGTTACAATAATTCTTGATCGGCTGATGGGCGTCGTTTACCTGTACGTACGCCTCGCTGTTTTTCGATACAGTCCCTGTTTACCTGAACTCGCACGGTGATCGTTTTCGATCCTCCCGTGTCATTTTCGGCGGCGGCATCATCATGGCCGTCGGCTGCATAGAAAACGCGAATAGGGTCGCGCCGCACCCCAGCGGCGTTGCCTTGTGCTTTTTGTGGGGCGCAGACTGCATATTGTTACGGTCTGCCAGTAAAATTTCTGGTATTCACACCGTCTTCCGGGCGTATTATGCCTATGGGGAAGTTGTATTCTCCGTGGCCTTTTTGCCGTGAGGACGCGTCGAAAACAGCATTACAGCCGTTCGGGAGCTTTCCCGTGCGGCTTTTTGTGTCCGCTGATCCCTGATACGTATTCACAATGCATCACAAAAAAGAATGAAGGAGGGAAACATACCGTGGATACCTTTCTGTGGATTCTTGCGATCCTCGTGGTCGGCGCTATTTGCGGCGCAGCAGGCTACATGTACCGCAAGAGCATGATCGAAAAGAAGATCAACCGTTCCGAAGAGATGGCCCGCCGCCTCTACGACGACGCCGTCCGCAAGGCTGACGAGTACAAGAAGGAAAAGGTGCTGGAAGCCAAGGAAGAAATTCTCAAGGCCAAGGCCGAAAATGACCGCGAAAAGGCTGAGAACGACCGCGAGATGCGCGACCGCCGCGCCGAGGTGCAGCGCAGCGAAAACCGCATCCTGCAGCGCGAGGCCTCCCTGGACAAGCGCAGCGACAGCCTCGATTCCCGCGAGAGCGACCTCAAGAAGCGCAGCGAAAACCTGGACCGCAAGCAGGAGGAAGTTGACCGCCTGCATGGCGAGGCCGAGGCGCTGCACGTCAAGCAGACTGCCGAGTTGGAGCGCATCGCCGCCATGACGCAGGATGAGGCCAAGCAGGTCATCATTGAGCGCGTGCAGAAGGAAGCCTTCCATGACGCCGCCGCCCAGGTGCGCGACATTGAAGCCCGCGCCAAGGAGGAGGCCGAAAAGAAGGCCCGCAACATCATCGCCCTGGCTATCCAGAAGTGCGCTGCCGATCACGTTGCCGAGTCCACCGTGTCCGTCATCGCCCTGCCCAACGACGATATGAAGGGTCGCATCATCGGCCGTGAAGGCCGCAATATCCGCGCCCTGGAGACCGCCACTGGCGTCGATCTGATCATCGACGACACCCCCGAGGCTGTGATCGTCTCCGCCTTCGATCCCGTTCGCCGTGAGATTGCCCGCCTGGCGGTGGAGAAGCTCATCAACGATGGCCGTATCCACCCCGCCCGCATTGAAGAGACCGTCGAAAAGGCCAAGAAGGAAGTCGAAAACCAGATCCGCGAGGCTGGCGAAAGCGCCGTATTTGAGACCAATCAACACGGCATCCACCATGAGCTGGTCAAGCTTCTGGGCCGCCTGAAGTACCGCACCTCCTATGGTCAGAACGTGCTCAAGCACGCCATCGAGGTCAGCCATCTGGCAGGCCTGATGGCCGCCGAGCTGGGCGCGGACGTTCAGCTGGCCAAGCGCGCAGGCCTCCTGCACGATATCGGCAAGGCTGTTGACCACGAGGCCGAGGGCACGCACGTGACCCTGGGCGGCGAGCTGGCCCGCAAATATCACGAGAGTCCCGATGTGATCCACGCCATCCTGGCGCATCACAACGATGTAGAGCCCCAGACCGTGGAGGCCGTACTGGTGCAGGCTGCCGACGCGATCTCCGCCGCCCGTCCCGGCGCCCGCCGCGAGAGCCTGGAGAATTACATCAAGCGTCTGGAAAAGCTCGAGGAAATTTCGATGTCCTTCTCCGGCGTGGAGAAGTGCTTCGCCATCCAGTCCGGCCGCGAGGTGCGCATCATGGTCAAGCCCGACGATGTGACCGACGAGGGCACCAAGGTGCTGGCGAAGGAGATCGCCAAGCGCATCGAAAAGGAAATGGAATATCCCGGTCAAATCCGCGTCAACGTCATCCGCGAAACCCGCTCCATGGAATACGCCAAATAAGGCCGGGACCCCTCCCGGCGGGGCGTTGCACGCCGCGCCTTGGAGTTGGCTTTGGTTCATTGATCACCCGTCTGTGTCGCAGACGGGTGGTTTTTTGCATGAAATCTTTCTGGGGACTGCAAAATATCCTTGCTCCCCTCTTGACGAGCGTGCTATAATAAGATTTGGCGGCAATTCGATCCGCCTAACTGAAACGACGTGTTGAACATAGGAGATATCATCATGGCGAAGATTAACATTATTTCCGGCTTCCTGGGCGCAGGCAAGACGACGCTGATCAAGAAGCTGCTTTCCGGCAAGGTTCGCAACGAAAAGATCATCCTGCTGGAGAACGAATACGGTGATGTGGGCGTGGACGGCGCCTTCATGAAGGACACCGGCATCATCGTCGATGAGCTGAATTCCGGCTGCATCTGCTGCACGCTGGTGGGTGACTTCCAGAAGGCCGTGGACGACCTGATCGAGAAATACCATCCCGACCGTCTGATCATTGAGCCCAGCGGCGTGGGCAAGCTCAGCGAAATTCTGACCGCTGTGGAGAAGGCCAAGGATCGCCATCCGGAGCTGACCATCGGCGGCTGCGCGACGGTTGTTGACGCCGGCAAGTGCCGCATTCACATGAAAAACTTCGGCGAATTCTTCCTCGATCAGGTGAAGACCGCCTCCACCGTCATCTTCAGCCGCACCCAGCTGCTCAGTGCTGACCGCGTGGAGAAGAGCCGCGCCCTCATTGAGGAGCAGCACCCCGGCGTGCGCGTCATCACCACCCCCTGGGATGATCTGGACGCGGACACCATGCTGGAGGTCATCGAATCCGGCAGGCCCATCGAGCTTCACGTGGAGCATGAGCATCACCATCATGACGAAGAGTGCCACTGCCATGATCATGAGCACGAGCACCACCATGACCACGATGAAGAGTGCCACTGCCATGATCATGAGCACGAGCACCACCACGACCACGATGAAGAGTGCCACTGCCACGATCATGAGCATGAGCACCACCACGACCACGATGAAGGGTGCCACTGCCACGATCATGAGCACGAGCACCACCATGACCACGATGAAGAGTGCCACTGCCACGATCATGAGCATGAGCACCACCATCACGAACATGACGGACACTGCACCTGCGGCTGCCACGATCATGACCACGAACACGGCCATCATCATCACCACGCGGACGAGATTTTCCTGTCCGTGGGCTGGGAGACAGCGAAGCGCTACGAGCAGGCTGATATCGAAGGCATGCTTTCGAAGCTCTCCGACGAGGAGGAATATGGCCAGGTGCTGTGTGCCAAGGGTATCCTGCAAAATACTGCCGGCGAGTGGTTCCAGTTCGACTACGTGCCCGGCGAGAGCCAGTTCCGCCCCGGCAGCGCCGACTACACCGGCCGCATCTGCGTCATCGGCGCGCACATCGACGAGAAGGCACTCAAGGAGCTGTTTAACGCATGAGCAATCAGGATTTTATCGCCGTCTATCTGATTACCGGCTTCCTGGAGAGCGGCAAAACGACGCTCATCAACTCCATGCTGCAGGATGAGGACTTCTCCCGCGGGCAAAAGACGCTCATCATCTGCTGCGAGGAGGGCATGGAGGAGTACGATCTTGACGCCATCGCAGACAGTGATACCACCATCGTGACCCTCGACTCCGCCGAGGAGGTCACCACGGAAAAGATGGCCGAGCTAAACGAGACCTACAAGCCCGAGCGCGTCATCATCGAGTACAACAGCGTGTGGACGATTGAGCGTCTTGGCTCCTGCATGCTCCCGCGCAAATGGGAGGTCGTGCAGATCCTCACCACTGTGGACGCCAACACCTTCGACAACTATTTCACCAACCTGCGCCAGATCCTCACCGATCCGATGAAGGTGGCTGACCTGATCCTGGTGAACCGGTGCGAGCCCAAGGCCAACAAGAGCCCCTGGCGCCGCCAGCTCAAGAGCGTCGCTCCGCGGGCCAATATCATCTTTGAGAACACCGACGGCACCAGCGAGGATGGCGTGGCGGACGAAGATCTGCCCTACGACATGAAGGCCGGTATCATCGACATCGCCGATGAGCATATCGCCACCTTCTATCTGGATGCGATGGATCACCCCGAGCGCTATGACCGCAAGACCATCCGCATGGTCGGCCAGTGCTTTGCAGACAAGCAGCTGCCCAAGGGCTACTACATGTTCGGGCGCATGGCCATGACCTGCTGCGCGGATGACATCGCGCCCATCGGCTGGATCTGCCAGGGCCTGCAGCGCCCCAGCAGCAAGGCCTATGTAAAGCTCACCGCCCAGTGCAAGCGCGTCACCTCCGGCGGCGAGGCTATGGTGATGCTGCAGGAGGTCCGCGTGGAGCCCGCCGCCGCGCCTGCCGAAAAGTACCTGTCCTTCAACTGACGAGGTGCCTATGTCCCCGACATGCAAGTGCTGCGGCAAGCCCGTAACCAAGGACGAAACCGCCGCGACGAAGAAGCTCATCAACCGCGGCGCAACGGAGTACCTGTGCATCCCCTGCCTGGCCCGGCACTTTGACGTGGCGGAGGAAGCCATCCGGGAACGCATCGCCTACTTCAAGGCCATGGGCTGCACCTTATTTGAATAAGCAAAAAGGAGCTGTGTGGGATGCGTTCCGATAAGACAGTATCAAGTGGTTTTCATTGCGGCATGGCCTCGGTCATGCCGTTTTTGCATTCTGTACATGTTGCAGTAGGCTGGCGGGGAGAATGCCGATGTAGTTGTAGCTGATCTCGATTTCCTGCACACGGTGGCCACTGCTCTTGTCAGGAGCATGAACGTATACGGCATTTACCATGTCATTGAGGATGGTGGGCGTCAGCTTGTCGAGGTACAGATACTTCTTCACCTGTCGGATGAAGCGATCCACGTTTTCTGCCTGATCTTCCTGCTCATTGATTTCTCTGGTCAGTTGGTCGATCTTTATACGCAGTTCAACCTGCTCGTGCTCGTAATCATCGGACAACATCTGGAAACGAGTTTCCGAGAGCTTCTCATTGACCATATCCTCATAGATGCGTTTGAACAACCTATCCAGTTCGGCAATGCGGCTCTCCGCTTTCTGCAATGCTTTGCGTTTTGCGGTAAGCTCCTTCTTTGCTTCAGCCGATCGTCTTGCGCCAAGTGCCTCGCGGAATACATCTTCGTAACAGGCAACGCAGGCGATCACGAGCCGCATGTGCTGTAGCACACCTTCTTCCAACACCACCGCGCGGATGAAGTGCGCTTCACAGGCGTCCTTGCCCTTCTTACGGGAGGAGGAGCAAACAAAATGATCCTGTCTTGCTTCGTAATTGTTGCTGGTGCAGTAATACAGCTTGGCACCGCAGTCCGCGCAGCGCGCGATGCCGGAGAACATGTTGCTCTTGCCGGTTCGAGTTGGGCGGCGCTTGTTCTTGCGAATCTCCTGCACACGGGCAAAGGTATCTGTATCAATGATCGCTTCGTGGGTGTTCTCGAAGATGTGTCATTCCTCCGGCGGATTCTCAACCTTCTTCTTGCTCTTGTAGGAAGGCTTCCGCGTTTTGAAGTTGACCATGTGGCCAAGATATTCCAGCTTGCTGAGAATACCTGACACTGTGCGCGTTGACCATTGATACGGATTGTCCGGCGTTTTTACCGACGAGCATCGGCCTGTCCGCTCCCAATGTGCTGCTGGACATTCGACGCGAGCTTCTTCCAGCTTGTGCGCGATCATGGACGGGCCATAGCCTTCCATGCACCACGCGAAGATTTGCCGGACAACATCGGCTGCTTCTTCATCAACAATCCAGCGTTTCGGGTTATCAGGATCTTTCTTGTAGCCATACGGCGGATGAGTGGTCAGGTACTGTCCGGACTCGCCCTTCTGCCGCATGGTAGCGATGATTTTCTTGCTGGTGTCCTTCACGTAGAACTCGTTGATGATGTTCAGGAAGGGCGTGAAGTCGTTGTCCTGCTGGTTGGCGCTGTCCACACCGCTGTTGACAGCAATGAAGCGGACATTGTGCTTAGGGAACATCACTTCCGTATAGAAGCCAACCTCCAGGTAGTTGCGTCCGATACGGCTCATGTCCTTTGCAAGGATGATGCCGATCTGTCCTGCTTCGACCAGCGCGATCATCCGCTGCCAGTCGGGACGATTGAAGTTTGCGCCGGAGTAGCCGTCATCAACAAAGTACTGGATGTTCCTGAAACCCTGGTCGTGAGCATATCGGCTGAGGATGGATTTTTGATTCACAATGGAGTTACTCTCGTTTGCCATTTCATCCTCGCGGCTGAGTCGGCAATAGATGGCTGTGATTTTGTCAGACTGCCTTATGTCGCTGTCCTCCTTCGTGGTCGGGCAGTCTGCCAATACAGGATTGCTTGCATTCATTGTAACATACATGGACTGCTTTGTCATTCCTCCTTCGATTCTTTTTCGGAGGACATGTGGGCAAGCAGCTTGGAGGAGAGGCTGCGCTGTCCGTCATAGTGGCCAGTGAAACGGTAGGTGGTGCGACCGGAAGTGATCTCCACTGCGATCTCCGGCAGAGATGCTGCACAGAGGTTGCGAGTGGAGATGCTTCCGTCAGGGTTGAGTTTGTAGTTGTGTGGGTTCTGCCTGGTCATTGGGGTTTCCTTTCAGATGATAGATTGTAACGCATTTCTGCTAACAAACAAAACGAATAAGTCTGGCATTTTCTTGCAGGCGTGCAGGAAGGTCAGTAAAAAAAGAATGTGTCCCAAGTTGAGACACACTCTTTTTTTGCTGTTGTAGCAAGTGGTGCATGTGAGCGCTCAACTCCCTCAGATGCTGCTTGCTGTGGAAGCACCCCAGACCCTTTGGAGCATGATTCTCATGCAGCAGTGCGCGTGTGTTTTGCAAACATCGCGCAGAATAGCCGCAGCTCTGTGTGCGATCAATGGGTTTGGGCTGCTGCCCAACAAGCAAGTATGTGGATTTGGCTATCCACATGCATTGCTTGCTACGAGTATTAACAGCATGCCCTCCCCCCGCTTTGATTGTGAACGTTACACCTTCCTTATCGTCAGATGTTGAGCAGCCTTGCTGCAGGTTCCCTCGGAGGATGCTTGTCAGTTGCGTAGTCTCAGCAGGATTCTGTGGCGGGTATCCACATGCGTGTTACGCCTGACCGTCATCACTCCATTCCATGAGCGCGATGAGCGAAAGCAATCCACCCCAATGGTAGAAGCGGTCGCTGTTGCCGACATTGCAGCCTTCGCCGGACTCGGCGCAATAGTTTTCGTGCACATGGCGATGGCTGCGCCATTCCTTCAGGATCAGCCTTTCACTCATCTCTGCCAGCTGGCGGCGGGCCACACAAGCCTCGTTGCTGCCATGACGGCGCAGCGCCAGATATACCAGAAAATTCATCGGCGCCCAGAT
>JAFUOR010000020.1 GCA_017481825.1 Clostridia bacterium | reverse complement strand
TCTTTCGTTCGAGCCTTTTGCTCACGGAGAACACCCGACGCCTCTCCGCCCTCTGCTGACATTATCTCACCTCTGAGTCGTGTCAGCAAGTCCTAAAGGAGCGCAGGTCTCCTCTAAAACCTGACTATATCATACAAGGAGATACGAGCATGGCAGCATACCGCATCGGACAGGCGCGTGACCGATGTCAGCCCCTGATCCAATCAGTAACCAACAGGCTGGGAGGAGAGCCCAATGAAAAATCTGCATTCGACGCTGAAAGAACTCTTTGAGTGGCTGCACCAGCACCCGGAACTGGGCTTTGCAGAATATGAAACGACTGCAAAGCTGCGAACAATTCTGGAGCACGAAGGCATTGAAGTGCTGGATACGGGGCTCCAAACGGGGTTGATTGCGCAGATCACCGGCGATCTTCCCGGCAGATGCGTGGTGCTGCGCTGCGATATCGACGCGCTGCCCATTCAGGAGCAGACGGAGCTGCCCTATGCCTCCACGCATCCCGGACGGATGCACGCCTGCGGACACGACGCGCACACGGCGATCATGCTGGGTGCGGCACTGATGCTGAACCAGCGCAGACCGGAGTTGACGGGCTCGGTCAAGATTGTCTTCCAGCCGGCGGAGGAGCTGCCTGCTGGGGCAAGGGTCGTTTTAGCCACCGGCATGCTGGAGGATGCAGACCTGTTCCTGGGTGTGCATGTTTCTCCGGAGCTGCCGGCGGGGACGCTGGGTCTGAAAGCAGGGCCGGTCATGGCAGCGGTGGATCGCTTCGCCATCACCATACACGGACGTGGCGCCCATGCAGCCCAGCCCCATGAGGGCGTTGACCCCATCGTGGTGCAGGCGGCCATTGTGCAAAGCGCGCAGACCATCGTCAGCCGAGCGCTGGACCCCTTTGCGGCAGCAGTGGTGAGCATCACCCATGTGGAAAGCGGAAGTACCTGGAACGTGCTCCCGGAAACGGCGTTTCTGGAAGGAACCGTGCGTACGCTGGAACCCGCAGTCAGGGAAAAGGCGGAAGTGCTTATGCGGGGCTTTACCACGCAGATCGCCGCATCCTATGGTGCACAGGCTGACTTTGCGTGGCGCCCAGGGCCGCCAGCGGTGATCAACGATCCGGCGCTGTGCCAGGCCGCCCGGTATGTTGCGGAGGATATGCACATTCCCACTGCGCAGCAGGAAAACACCATGACAGGGGAGGATTTCAGCTGCTACCTTGAAAACCGCCCCGGCTTGTTCGTCCGTGTCGGAACGGGGTGCAGCTTCCCCCTGCATCATCCGAAATTCAAAGTCGATCAACAGATTCTATACCCCACTGCACAATATTTCGCACAATTGACGGAACATCTGCTGAATAAAGGAGTGTAATCACCATGATAAATTGGAAGCAATTCGCAAAGACTTTCCTGTCCCTCGTGCTGTCCCTTGCACTGGCGGCGGGCGCCTTCTCCACGGCGCTTGCGCAGGATGAAAAGTCTGCCACCATCGCCGTGACCGACACCATTGGTACGCTTCACCCGCTGCTGATGGACAACACCGAAGTGGTGAAGTACGCCACTTCGCTGGCCTTCCTGCCGCTGGTGGAGCTGAACCGCGAGCTGGAATTTGTCGGCCAGCTGGCAGAGGAGATCACCACGGAGGACAACCGCACCTTCACCATCAAGCTGAATGAAAACGCCGCCTGGTCCGACGGCACGCCCGTCACCTCTGCTGATGTGCTGTTTACCTTCCTGCTGTGGGCCAGCCCTGAGGTGGGCAACACGGGACTCAACGTCTACGCCATCGAGGGTGTGGGCGACGACGGCTATACCGAGCCCGGCGCCACGGAGATCTCCGGTATCAAGATCATCGACGACAAGACGCTGACCATCACCACCAAGTGGGAAACGGCGCTGTACACCTTCGAGAACAACTATGGTCGCTATGTGCTGATTCTTCCTGAACATATTCTGGGTGACATTCCAAAGGATCAGCTGCTCACCCATGACTGGTTCCGCGCCCCCACCGTCGTCAGCGGCCCGTACTTCATCGCGGATTATGACCTGAACCACTACGTCCACTACACCGCCAACGAAAACTACTGGCAGGGTGCGGCGAAGATCAAGTACCTGAACATCAATGTGCTGACCTCCTCCCAGCTGCTCAGCGGATTGCAGTCCGGCGAGATCGACCTGATTCAGCAGACCACCGGCAGCATCCTGCTGGAGGATTATGAACATGTCAGGGCTCTGAGCAACGTGACCGCCTACGCCGGCACACCGGTGACCAACCAGTCCATCTTCATCAACGTGGAGAATGTGCCGGATGTGCGTATCCGTCAGGCGCTGCTCTACGGCATTGACCGGGAAACGATTCTGAACGAGCTTGTTCTGGGCAACGGCGAGATCGTCGACGCGTTCCTGTGCAGCGCCAGCCCCTACTATGACGAGAGCCTTGGCGTAACGGCCTTCGATCCTGCAAAGGCGGCTGGGCTGATCGCCGAAGCGAAGGCGGACGGCGCGGACACCCATCTCACCTGGCACGTCAACAGCGGCGATACCACTTTCGTGCAGGCCGCCAGCTTCATCGCCGCCGTGTTTGCGGAGCTGGGACTGGATATCGAGATCAAGACTGTGGATCTTGCGACCCTGATGACCGTGGCCAACAACGGCGAGATCGAGGTCATGTCCGTGCAGTACACCTACGCGCCGGTTGATCCCTATACCGATGTGGCATGGCTGCTCTCCGTCGACGGCTGGACAAAGTATCAGAACGAAGAAGTCGCCACCGCCCTGGCTGAGAGCCAGACCCTGACCGATCAGGCCGAGATCACCGCCCGCTACCTGCTGACCGATCAGCATGTGCAGCAGGATGTGCCGATGATCTCCGCCTACATCCTCAGCGCGCTGGGCGCCACCAGCAATCGATTGCTGAACGCTACGCCGGATGTGTTCGGCACCTTCATCAACGTCCACCAGTGGGATATCGCTGAGTAATTCCACAAAACAGCATAGAAAGGCAGTTATGCGATGAAGCCATTGCTTGAAGTCAAGGATCTGGAGGTTTCCTTCTTCCATGGGAAGCGCCAAGTCAGGTGTACGGATCAGGTCAGCTTTGATGTGAAGCCCGGCGAGATCCTGTGCCTGGTGGGCGAATCTGGGTGCGGCAAGAGCATAACTGCCCTTTCTGTGCTGGGGCTGCTCAGCCGTCCGGGCCGGGTGACGAAGGGTGAAATTCTCTATCAGGGGTGCGACCTGCTGAAGCTGCGGGAGAGGGAGCTGGACGCCATCCGTGGCAGTGAAATCGCCATGGTCTTTCAGGATATTATGTACAGCCTCAACCCCGTGTTCACCATCGGCAATCAGATGACGGAGGTCATCCGCCGCCATCTGCACTACAAGCAAAAAGATGCAGAGGCCCTCTCTGTGGAGCTTTTGCAAAAGACCGGCATCACCCAGCCGGAAACCGTCATGCACAAGTTTCCTCACCAGCTCTCCGGCGGCATGCGCCAGAGGGTGATGATCGCCATGGCGCTGGCCTGCAAGCCCAAGCTGCTCATTGCCGACGAACCCACCACCGCGCTGGACGTGACCATTCAACTGCAGATCATGCAGCTGCTCAAACAGCTGCGCGATGAGACCGGCATGGCGATTCTGCTCATCACCCATGATATCGGTGTGGTGGCGGAGATGGCCGATCGGGTGGTGGTCATGTACGCCGGTCAGTGCGTGGAAAGGGCCGATACCCGCAATCTTCTGGCTGAACCCGCCCACCCCTATACCCAGGCGCTTTTGAAGGCCGTGCCCGGCATCCATGATGACCGAAGCCAGCGCCTTACGTCGATCCCCGGTACGGTGCCGGAGGAGTATCAGTCCATCACCGGCTGCCGGTTTGCGCCGCGCTGCCCATATGGGGATATCTGCTGCCGGAATGCCCAGCGGGTCGAGATTGGCCCCGGACATGAGGTGGCATGCTGCGCAATCCTGATGAGGAGGCAGACAAACGATGCAGAATGAGCATACGCCCATCCTTACGGTACGCGAGCTGAGCAGGAACTACCCCGAGCCTGAGAAGAACCGCCTGTTCAGCCGCGCAATGAACCATGCAGTGCAGCGTGTCAGCTTCGAGCTGTACAGGGGCGAAACGCTGGGCATCGTCGGTGAATCCGGGTGCGGCAAATCCACCGTCGCCCGGATGGTGATGGGGCTTGAAAAGCCGGATGCAGGCAGCGTCTTCTTCCATGACACGCGCATCGATCAGCTGCCCGAGCGCAGCCTTCGGTCTCTGCGCCCACGTTTTCAGATGGTCTTTCAGGACAGTGGATCCAGCCTCAATGGTCGCAAACGCGTGGTGGATATTCTGCGGGAGCCAATGCTCTATCACCGCATCGTTGCCAAGGATAAGGTAGACGCCCGCATCGACGCGCTGCTGGACATGGTCGGTCTGTCTCCCAGCGCCAAGCTGCGCTATCCTCATGAATTTTCCGGCGGCCAGCGACAGCGCATCTGCATCGCCAAGGCGCTGTCGCTTGATCCCGAACTGATCATCCTTGACGAGCCAGTCAGCGCGCTGGACGTATCCGTTCAGGCGCAGATATTGAACCTGCTGCGGGATTTGCAGGAAAAACTCGGCGTTTCCTACCTGTTCATTGGGCACGGACTGGGGGCGGTGCACTACATCAGCCACCGGATTGCCGTGATGTACCGGGGGAGAATCGTGGAAACCGGCGATTCTCAGGAGCTGTTCCGTCACCCGGTGCATCCCTACACCCGCGCGCTGCTGGATGCTGCGCCTCTGGCCGACTATGACGCCCGCAATCGCGAACGCATTGTGCTACGCGGCGAAATCGGCCATACAGACTGGACGGAGGGCTGCGCCTTCCGCCGGCGCTGCCCGTATGCGACTTCGCAGTGCGCGCATGCGAGCTGTACCATGACAGCAGCGGGAAGACCGGGGCATTTGTCCGTCTGCATGGCGGGAACGCAGGAAAGGGGTGAATGATTTGCGCCGGTATGTCATCAAGAAAATCCTGCTGGCCATCCCTGTGCTGCTGGGCATCACCATCATTGACTATCTGCTGATGAGCCTTGCCGGAAACCCGCTGGACATGATGGCCGGGCCGAGGGTCACGCAGGAGGCCATCGCCTTCAAGGCGGAAAAGCTGGGGCTGGATCAGCCGTTTTTCGTGCAGTATCTCACATGGTTGGGGCAGGTGCTTCAGGGAAATCTGGGCTATTCCTACAAGAGCTACGAGGCTGTATCTGACATGATTGGCAGCCATATTGCGCCGACCCTGCTGCTCATGGGCGTGTCGATGCTCGTCGCCTTTCTGATTGCCATTCCCGTTGGTATTTACAGCGCCGTGCACCGTTACCAGAAGCGGGACTTTGCCGTCGTGACGGCGTCGTTCGTCGGCTCCAGCGTACCCAGCTTCTTTCTGGCGCTGATCCTGATCTACATTTTCACCGTTCGTCTGGGCTGGCTGCCTTCCAGCGGTATGGCAACGCCAGGGACCGGCGGCGACTTCCTCGATGTGGCGCAGCATATGGTGATGCCGGTGCTGGTGCTGGCGGTGTCCCTTGCGGGCAGCAACATCCGCTACATCCGCTCCGCCGTGCTGGAAATCCTCGAGATGGATTACCTGCGCACGGCCAAGGCCAAGGGCATGGGACGCTTTCTGGTGATCAACAAGCATGCCCTGCGCAATGCGCTGCTGCCCATCGTGACGGTGATCGGCATGCAGATCCCGATGCTCTTTGGCGGCGCGGTGATCGTGGAGCAGATCTTCTCCTGGCCGGGGCTGGGGCTGGTGGCGATGAATGCGATTACCGGGCGTGATTACCCGGTCATTATGGGCGTGTGTCTGCTTTCTGCGGTGGTGGTGCTGGCCGCCAATTTGCTGACGGATATCGTCTACGCGCTCGTTGACCCCACGATCAAGTACTGAAAGGGCGGTGCAGTCATGAATAACCATCTGCTGATTGTATTCAGGCGATTCGCCAAGCACCGTCTGGCGCTGGTCAGTCTCATCCTGTTGACGCTGATCTCCCTGCTGGCGATCCTTGCCCCGGTGATCGCGCCCTACAGCCCCACGAAGATTTCCGGCGGATTCTCCAAGCCTCCGAATGCAGAGCACTGGCTGGGTACGGATCAGATCGGCCGGGATGTACTTAGCCGGCTGCTCTATGCCACCCGCGTGTCGCTGCTGGTAGGCGCACTGGCAACGCTGATCTCCACGGTGATCGGTGTGGTGCTGGGCCTCCTCGCCGGATATTTCGGCGGCTGGGTGGATCAGCTCATCATGAGCGTCACGGACATGGTCATGTCCTTTCCCTACATCCTGCTGGTGCTGGTGGCAGCGGCCATTTTTGAGCCGGGCATGTGGAGCATCATCCTTATCCTGGGCTTTGTGGACTGGCCCGGCGTGACGCGATTGGTTCGCGGCAACGTTCTTTCCCTGCGGGAAACGAATTTCTTCAAGGGCGATATCGCTGCTGGCATGCCTCGGCGCTACATCCTCTTTTCGGAGGTGTTGCCCAACACCATCGCCCCTGTGCTGGTGTATGCTACCAGCGTCTTTGCCATCTCTATTCTGGATGAGGCGGCGCTGAGCTACCTTGGCATGGGCGTGCAGGCGCCCACGGCGTCCCTGGGCAATCTTCTCAACGGCGCGGAATCCATCTCCATCCTCACTGGCAAGCCCTGGCTGTGGCTGCCAGCAGGCATTCTGATCATTGTCCTTGTGATCTGTATCTACTTTATCGGCGACGCCCTGCGCGACGCGATGGATCCGCGAAACACCGAACGCGGCTGACGCAATATGGGAGGAACAGACCATGAAGAATGTGCTGAATTACCAGAGCAGCGAATACGACTGCGGCCCCACGACGCTGACCAACGCGCTGCGCTATCTCTTCGAGCGCTGCGAGATCGCCCCGGAGATGCTTAAGACTATTGCGCTCTACACGCTGGACGCCTACAACGCCGAGGGCGAAAGCGGCAAAAGCGGTACCTCCGCCATGGCGATGCAGTTCCTTGCCAACTGGTTCGAGCAGTATGGCAAGTGCAAAAAATTCCCCATCTCCGCTACGTTCCTGAAGGAGGAGCAGGTTCGCATCCAGCCCAACAGCGCCATCGTCAGCTGCCTGCAGCAGGGCGGCGTGGCCGTGATCCGCTGCTATCTGGGCGGTGACGGGCATTATGTGCTGCTGACCCGCGCACTGGGCGATGAGATTGGCCTGTTCGACCCCTACGCCGTCCACCCGGAGGGCTTTTCTGCCGAGAAGCTGCAGGCAAACGGCATCCGCATCGTGGAGGGGCAGCCCTGCGTGATGAACCGCATCGTTCGCGCTGATATTCTGGATGCGCAAACGCATGACAATTACAGCATGGGTGAGTTTGCCATCCGCGAGGCCATGCTGCTGTATAACCAGACAACCAGACAAACGGCAGAGAAGACAGTGGAATACTTCATTTAAGGATGGGAGAAAAGTCGTAAAGAAGTAGTATAACGTGCGGTCATACGTCAGTTGCTGGAGGTGTGTTGGTACTTCGCTGAGTGCAGGGCTGTTTTGGCCGTGAATCAAGGGAGTATCTCGGATAGTATATTTGAATTATTCGTCCTTGACAGAGAGTGGATTTCTGTCAGGGACGTTTTTCGTTCCTCGGGCGGAAGTCAGAGGAACTTTTTGTTTGGAGGTGTCGTTATGAAGGTCAGACCCGGTATCGAGGAAGTCAGGCACATCGCCGCATCCGGCGAGTGCAGGATGCTCCCCGCGAGCTGCGAAATGCTCTGGGGCGTCCTCATGCCCATCGAGACGTTGCGTATCCCCCCACTGCTGCCTGCCGGAATCGGTGACGGAGCAGAAAAAACGGGGCTGCTGTACATTCCTTGGCTTCGATCCAAAGCCGGAGATCACCTGCATGAACGGCGAAATGAAGGCCGGAAAACTCCGCTTCTGCGTGGTGTTCAACATCTTCGGCCTGCTGATCAAACCGGCCAGCCCCAAGCGTCAATTGCGGGCGCGTATGTGAAGGCCATGAAGGAAGCCGTTGTACAGGCAGAATGACATGGAGGCCTGTTCCAAATTTGCTATTGAAACTATGCGGTCTTCATGTTATGATATCATATTATTGAGGGAAGTTGTTTCATGGCACAGTTCACAAACACATGACTTCGTTCGTCGCGGTGAAGTTCGGCTTCCAAAGGAGGATGAAAATGAAACGTATTCTGAGCTTAGTGGTTGCCCTGATGCTGGTTCTTGCTTGCTGCTGTGCGGGTGCGGAGGAGGCGGTCTGGACGCCTGTCGAGGCTCCGGCTGTACGCAACAGCATGGATGAGGCGGAGTGCCTTGCGGTTCAGGCCGCCATTTTGGAAAAGGGGACGCTGCTCTATTCCGGTAAGACCAATCAGGGCTACTATCCTGCCGACATTACCTGGCTCACGGGCGCTTCTCCTGAGGATGCTGTGGCCCTGGTCTGGGCCTGCGACGATGTGACCCATGGTGGTTGGGGTGTGCTGGGCCTGAGTGTAAACAACAAGCAGGAGGACATTGCTGCCGTGTCTGATCAGCCGGACAAGGAGCGGCTGATGGTGATCTCCGTGGGTGAACTGGCTGCCAGGGGCGGCGTTTCCGCGCCTGCGGACGTGAAGCAGTTTGCCCTCGGTGCCTGGAATGGAGGCCGTATTGCGGGGCTGTATTTCCTGAACGCGGATGTGGCGGCTGAAATGCAGGCGCATCTTGCGCTGGTGGCAGAATCAGAAAAGATCATCCATACCTATGACGGCGATCTTTCCAATGAAAACGCCATCCCGGCGGCCCAAAGGGTGTATGCATACCTCCAGCAGATCTGGGGCAGCTATTGCCTGACTGGTCAGATGGAATCCACCTGGATGAGCTCTCCGGATTATGAAATGGACTTCGTTGAAAAGCACACTGGTGAGCTGCCTGCGATCCGTGGGCTGGACTTTATGCACAATGATTTCCAGGGCGTGGTGGATCGCTCCATCCAGTGGTGGGAGAAGGGCGGCATTCCGCACATCTGCTGGCATACCGGCAGCGATTTTGCTTCCGGCTACAATGAAAGCAAGGCGCACAACCTGAACTGGGAGGCAGCTCTCACGCCGGGAACGTCCGAATATGCCAAGCTGCTTGCGGATATGGACCGGGCGGTGCCCTACCTGCAGCAGTTGGAGGATGCCGGTGTGCCAGTGCTGTGGCGGCCCTTCCACGAGCTGGATGGCGGCTGGTTCTGGTGGTCCAAGGGCGGCAGTGAGTCCTTTGTGAAGCTGTGGCAGCTGATGTACAGCCGCTACACCGATTACTGGGGGCTGGACAATCTGATCTGGCTGCTGGGCTATTCCGGCAACGGCGGCAACATGGCAGCGTGGTATCCCGGCGATGATTATGTGGATCTCATCGGTGCAGACAGCTATTCCCCCGGTGCGAATGGCCGACTGTATCAGGAGGTTGAATCCATTGCCGCAGAGGGCATGCCAATCGTGTTCCATGAGTGCGGCAGCATTCCGACGGAGGCGCAAATGGAGAGTGCCAACGCACCGTGGCTGATGTTCATGGTGTGGCATACCACCTATCTGACCGATGGCAAGAGCAACACGCCCGCATCATTGAAGGAGATTTATCAGAGCGATTATTTCATCACGCTGGATGAACTGCCGAGCTTCAATTGATGGGGAATCAAGGAAGGCAAACGGTGGCGCGCATGGGCTGACGCTGGATCCCGAACTTCCAGGTTTGAATTTGTCGCACAAGCATAGAAAAGAGATGAGGCGCATATTGTGGAAGATAATACAATGCAGGATAGGGATGTTATGCGCGAGGTGCGATGTGGTACGGATCAGTCAGTTTTGGATGCAATGTCGAGGCTCCAGGTTGCATTTGAACAATTGGACGAATGTTTGCGCAAATATGGTGACAGCATCAAAGCACCTTTGATCAGTAACGAAAATTTGGCGTCGCACTGCATATCAAAAAGGCGATCGGCATACATCCTCGATTGTCACTAACGGTAATGAGATAAACTTGTTGGCGTCTCGAATCGGCAGCCCCGGTGCTACTTGCTTGGGGTGTGCGCTGTTGGAAGCAGGCTCTGATTTGGGTGTTGCCGGTCGGCGGGGAATGAACGGTTTGCATTCAATGGTTTTTGCCATAATGATCCCATCAAACTGCAATGAGGAAACCAAAGCCTTCCTGTCTGCCTGTATTCAAGGCGCGTCGAGCCAGGCTGTATATGCAAAAACCAAAGCCGGAGTCTCTGCCTGGGATTTGATTCGTTCCCGTGGCACCCAAGAGATGATTAGCCTTACCGAAAGAATCCATGGACAAAGAGTTTGGTTTCACAAAGCGCAAGGTGGAATCGCAGTGCCATCACTGAATCATTTGCTAACAGCAGACCATCAGCCATTGCCCGGCCAGAAATCGCTTTGGCGCATATAGCCGCCCACATCCAGGTCGGTGAACCAGATGTGATACCACTCCTCGTCCAGAGTGCCGATGATGCAGAAGTCCTCGCCTGTTTCCACCGTCCAGTCTCCGGTGGAGGAGATTTTCTTGTCTGCATGGATGCTTTCCGGCTTCCAGACGGGGAAGGTGGATGCTCCCTCCACGAAATTCAGCTGAGGGAAGGCGTTCTCCACCGCCCAGCCATCCTCGCCGAAGGCCAGGTACTTCGTCATCATCCAGCCCGTCCAGCCGGCAACCCGCACCCTCGTCCAGACGTCGCCCTTTTGCAGCACTTCTGCGGGGGTGCCGTTGTAATACTTGCCGGTGGAGGCGGAATTCTTATTCGCCCGTTCCCGCAGGTGCAGGCGGTCGGCAGGATCGGGGTTGTTCACCACAGCCCAGCGGCTGGCGTCGAGGGATTCAAGCGCCTCGTCCAGGGTGGTGGGAAGGGTGCTCCAGTCCATGCTCAGGCTGCTCCAGGGATGGTCGCCCACATAGCGCTTGTCCCCGAATGTTGTGAAGTCCGAAATCCAGTTCCGGCCCATGTGCACCGGCGAGCCCCACGCTGTATCCGGGCAGACGTCCTTCACGTGCCACACACCATCGGCATAAAGGCCCAGCCACGCCAGCGTCTGGGTGGGAAGCCATACATGCTTGGAGCCATAGCGTGTGCCCTCCGGCAGCGCGGCGCTGATGTTGGTGATCGGCGTGCCATTCACGACGGCCCAGGTGATCATCCGCAGCGAGCCGTCTTCTCCCTGCATCAGCAATTCAAGACCATCATCCGTGGCTGCACCGTCCACAAAGGTGTATTCCGGCGCGATTTCTGCCGCGCTGAGAAGCAGCGCATCCTGATTCAGCCAGGAGGTATCGGTGACTTTGGCGGCTGTGGGGTAGACGCTGTCATCATAGGATGCCAGGCTGCTGTAAACCGTCAGCCATGCTGCCGGAAAAGGACCATAGTGATGGATGCTATGAAGATTCTCGTTCTGATCCCGCCTGTACAACGTGTAGGACAGCAGGCCGTCTTCCCAATGGTGTTCACGCTCGTCATGTAACATCGCGTCTTCCCTCAGCAGATCGGACTGTATGCAGCTGGGCGCTCGCCAGACGTCCTTTTCCTTCACGCTGGTGTAGCTGTAATGGTGGTAGTCATCCTCGTATGACCAAAACAGCGCTGTGTCCGTATCCATGTGGATGCTGGGCGTAACGCCATCGGGCAGGGCCGCAGGGTTGTAAATGACCAATTCCCATGCATCCTTGTTCTTCTCCGCGACGCACAGGATGCGCTTCTCGCCCTTTCCCAGGGCTGCGGCGGCGGTGTTTCCCCACTGGTCGCAGGACAGGATGGTGTACCCCGAGTAGGCATCCAGCATTGCCTGCAGCGCAGCCTCCTCCGCCTGCTGCTCAGCATGGGCGACGCAGCACAGCCCCAGCAGGATGGTCAGCAGGATCAGTAAGCGTTTCATCGTTATTCCTCCTATGGTGGTCACTCTTGGAGAAGAGTGCGTATTTGACCTTTCGTTGAGAAAACGATATATCGCCCGTTTTCATGACAGATTTTTCATGCGATTGAACGTTTTTACACATATGTCATTTTTGTGAATTGGTTGAAGCATATACGCAATAAACCGCCTGCACACCCCGGCGCGGTACCGGAGTGTGCAGGCGGTTTGCTTTATCTGTTCAGTTTGCGTCCTGCGATTCCGCCAGCGCCAGCATCAGCCTGACGGCTTCCGATGCGGTGATGCGCCCGGACAGACGCATGCTCACGCCCTGCTCTTGCCAGTAGGCGGCGATGCGGTCGTTCGCTGGCAGATCACCGCTGACGGCGCTGATGTAGATGCTGCGTCCGTTGGCGTGCACGGTGCCGCCTTCGCCGGTCTGCTCGGAGGATATGTAGAGGTTGTCCGTCTCCGTGAAGAGGGAGATAACGCAGACGATATCCTTTTCGGGCGACGCGGCATGGGCATAGGCGAACTCAATGCGGATGTACTCAGGCAGATAGCGGATCTGCCCCTGTGTGGCTGTCCATTCGCCGCACAACTGCGCCGGCAATTGCAGCTGCAAGCCCAGCAGGCTGTCCAGCTGTGAAATGTCCTCGACGATGATCGTCTCGGTGGGATTGCCTTCCGCCATGGCTGTGGCGATCATGTCCAGCGATGGGCCGAGTACAGCCTGAGGCTGCTCCTGCGGCGTGCGGAGCATGAGCCCCCCAATGACGACCAGCACCAGTGCTGCGGCCAGAGCAGCCGCGGGACGCAGGCGTGCAAGGCGGCGCAGCTTAGGCTGCCGCGCAGGGCGCCCTGCTGCGGATGCGCTGTGCAGCTGCTCCAGCAGATCGAGGCAGGCGTTCACCAGGACCATATCTGCCTCGCGGTCGGTGCGTTCCGATTCTTCCTGAATGATGCCGAGCAGCCTTGCCTCGGTTTGGGCGGGGGGTAGCCCGCCGTGATGGATGGCGTCGAGGATTTGTTTGGTATGGCTTGCTTTCGTGTTCATCATGACAGCCTCCCTTCCCAGTCCATTTTCAGTGCCTTCCGGCGGATGCGGCGCACGGCGTCGTTCACAGCGTCCGGCTTCACGCCCAGCTTCTGCGCGGTGTCCTTCAGCGTGGCGTGTTGGAGGAAATATTCATCATATACCTTGCGCTCCAGCGGGGAGAGCTGGGCATGCAGCGCGTCCAGCTTTTCGCGCGCCTCGGTGGCCTCCAGATAGCGCAGGAGAGCATCCTGCTGCCGGGCGATGGCAGGGTCCGCCCCTGGATGCTGCGAGGAGGTCAGGTCGTCCTCATCGTTATATTCCACCTGCATGCCGGTGATGCGCCGGCGGTTCTTGTCGCGTCGCACCATGGACTGGCACTTGTTGCGGCAGGTGGTCATCAGCCAGCCGATGAGGTTGGGGTGGTTTTGCAGCTGCTGCCACTGGGCAACGGCACTCATGAATGCATCCTGTACGATCTCCTCTGCCTGCGCGCGATATTTCGGGTCATGCAAAAGCAACGCCTCACAATAACGGATCAGGTCATTGCGGCGTTCGTGATAGATTCTCTCCAGCACGCTTTTGCTCATCTTGCATCCTCATTTACGCAGAATAGGGCAGCTTACGCGGATTATAGCACCCCTTTCACGCCCTTGTAAAGGCTTGGGAATGTTCTTATTCAGAACAATGTTTTTTGTCCATATTTCCGTTTTTCACGCAATATTCACCATATAGAGGCGTTGCGCCCTATGGGAGGGAAGCCTTCGGAAGAATCTGTTTGACTGAGGTGAATGATTGATGAAGCGAACCATCCGTGCCTGTTTTCTGCTGCTGGCACTGGCTGCCGTCGTGATGGCGGGGGTGAGTGCATGGCGCTGGCGTCAGGCTGCGCAGGAGGCAGAGGCTCTTTCGCAGACCGCCTTCACGCTGGCGATGAGGCAGCCGTACAGCTTCATCAGTGCGGTGTTGGAGAGTCATCCGGAGGCGACGGAGTTCGTCGTGCCGCAACAGGAGAAGATCACCCGGCTCGTCAATGCCAGCGAGGCGGTGCGCGTTCCTGTGGGGGGCGAGGCCTTCGTGGGTGTGGCGGAGGGCGTGCATCCTGTTTCCAGCGGCGCGCGCAGCCTGCATCAGTACAGCGCGGGACTGGATGCGGACTGGAGCTACGCTGTGTTGACGGTGACCTGCACCTCTATCCGGCAGTATACGGACAGCCCCGATAGCTGCTGGGAGGCGCAGGTGCGGGTCGAAGCGGTCAACGCCATCGCGGACATGTATACCGTACCGGCACAGATCACCGTCTGCTGCGGCGGCGCGGAAGCGTCCGATCCGCAGGCGTTCCTCGTGTCAGGGGAGACGCTGCCGGACTGCCTTATTCCCAACAGCGTTCAATGCCTGCAGAAGCCCCTTGTCGTGGGCGAAAGCTATGTCCTCTGCGGGCAATATCGGGACAATGCGGTGTTCCGCTACTGGAATGACCGCGGCAGCAATCACTACTATCCGCAAGTGGCGGCCAGTCAGCAGGTGAATACCAAGCCTCTCCTGCTCCTGCGGAAATGGCCGTGGTACCTGGAGGGGGTGCACTACATTTCCAGCCCTGACGATACGGCGTGGCTTGCGCGGGCGGTGGAAATTGCCAGGTACAGCAATGCCCGCCTTGCACTCTACTGTGTCAATGATCTGCGCTGCGTAGAGCATTTCGCCACGGGTGCGGCGCGGGTGACGCAGGGCCGCACCTTCACGGCGGAGGAAATGGCGCAGGGGGCGGCGGTGTGTATCGTCAGCCAGGAGCTGGCTGCGGCCAACGGCCTTACCGTGGGCGACAGCATCACCATGCAGCTGATCCAGGGTGAATACACGGCGGCGATGAACGGCGTGAACGACTATTACCACCTCACCACCAACTATGCCCAGGTGGAGATGGACGCGATGCAGACGGTGACGCTGCAAATCATCGGGGTGTATTCTGCACCCGTGCCGGACTACAAGGCGGAAGATTTCTCCTTCAACGCGATCTTCGCGCCCTGCGGTGTGGCAGAGGCGTCCGGCAGTATTTCCCAGCAGCTTCCGCTGTGCCTGATGAATCCTATTCTGGCGGACGGACAGGGCGAGGCTTTTATCCAGCACCTCAAGGACAGTGAACTGCCGGAGGAACTCTACGAGGTACGCCAGATCGGCGATGTGGCGGCGAAGGAGGCCGCTGTGGCCCGTGCGCAGGAGGCTCGCCAGCATGGTGCGGCGGCAGTCATGATGGCAGGCATTTGCCTGATGGCGGCGCGGGTGACGGGGCGCAGACATAGGGGGGAACGTCAATGAAGCGATTATACCGCGATGCAGGCCGCAGCCTGCTCCTTATCCTGCTGATCGCCTGCGCGGCGGCCATCGCTGGGCTGGGCGCAACGGTGCATCTCTTCACTTTGCAGCAGACACATGCGGTGGAGGACAGCGTTATCACCATGGCGGTGCGGCATGTGGGTTCTCGTGCAACGGTTGCCTATGATGTCCGGAAGGACGTGCAGATGCTCGAATTCCTCAATGGCCATGAAAGTGTAAAGATACCGGCGCTGATACGGGCTTATGCCGGCATTGACGCTGACGTGACGCCAGTGTACTCCGGCAATGTGGATTTGTATAACTGGAGCCGTGACCGTGCCCATGCCCATACGGTCATGACCGTCACCTGCCTGGAGGATTTGGGACTTGAGAAAGATACGAACGCATGGTACTACCTTGTTCAAGTAGATGAAATTCACCTTGAGCTGCCCTATGATATACCCGATGTCATCCGAGTGGAAAGAATCTCATCGGGTTCCCGGGCTCAGGAACCGCTGATTCCAGGGGAAACATATCTGCTGTGTGGACGATATGAAGACTATTTTATGGATTTGGATATGTCCGCCAGCCTCATCATGGGGTATTACGACCCGGTTTATAAGCCGGACAAATCCGATCTGCCTCGCCTGCGCCTGATGGACTGGTGGGATTTGAACGACTACATGAAGTACATCACAACGCCAGACGATACCCAATGGCTGGCGGAAGCCGTCCGCATGGGCGACATGAACAACCGCATGCTCCGATTGAACTGCATCAATGACCTGAGCCGTCTGCGCTGGTTCCAGAACGGTACGGCCAGTATCGTCGAAGGCCGCAGCTTCACCCAGGAGGAGCAGGACAGCGGCGCACAGGTCTGCCTCATCAGCAAGGAACTGGCGGATGCCAACGGCCTTACCGTGGGCGATACCATCACCATGAACGCCAACCAGCCTGGAATCAGTCTGGACATTTGGAGTGGGCGATATGAAGATACTTTGAGCGAGTATTATGCCTTCACCAATGTGGTTGATTTACCGAACGATGACTACTACGATTTCCGCGGTGTGGACGTAGCGCTGGAGATCGTCGGCATCTATTCCGCGCCTCTGTACACGAACACCATCGACGAGTTCACACCCAACACGGTGTTTGCCCCCTACAACGCGGTGCAGCTTGAGTATAATTTCCTGATACGCCGCCTGCCCATCCACACCCAGAACCTCATTCTCCACAACGGCCAGGGCGAGGCCTTCCTGCAAGCTGTACGCGATGCGGGCTACCCCGACGGCCTCTACACCATCGAGGAGACCAACTATGACGAGGTGCGGCAGGTTCTCGCCCTCATGGCAGCCGACAGCATCACGCTTTTTGCGGTCAGCGCGGTGGTGGGTTTGCTGATGTTGGTGATTATTCTCGCGCTCTACGCTCGTTCGTGGAGGAAGGAGAACGCCATCCTCGTCATGCTGGGGACGAACCGCCTGCGTGTAACGCTGCGGATGCTCCTGTGCTGCACGGTGCTGGTGATCGCAGGCTGCACGTTGGCGCTGGCGGCCATTGCCGGAGCGCGGGAGTACATATCAAGCGCGCTGAACGAGGTCTACATCACCTCCAGCATGGATTTCAGCGCCATCCGTGTGAGTGCGTTCTCCGAGAAGGGCATGCGCGTGGAACTGCTGCCGGTGCTGCTCGCCATGGGCTTGACCTGCGGCGCATTCCTGCTGGTGACAACAGTGCAGGCGGCCATTGCTGCGTTGCGGACGCCCCGCAAGGGCCTGTTTGACTGATACGGAAGGGGATAGAGGATGAAGCGATTATACCGTGATATGGGCCGAAGCCTGCTGGTCATATTGCTGGTCGCCTGCGCGGCAGCGATTGCCGGGCTGGGTGCGACGGTGCATGTTTTCACCTTGCAGCAGACGCAGGAGGTGGAGGACAGTACCGTGACGCTGGCAGTGCGGCATACCGGCTCCTTTGACGGAGTCAGCTATTATCTGGACAATGATGCGAAGCTGATCGATGCGCTGAATGCGCATGAAAGCGTGAAGGTTCCAGCGCTGACAAAGCCCTATGCTGCCCGTGACGTGAGTGTCACGCCCGTGTACTCTGGTCAGGTTGAAGGGGCATATTACAGCTGGTCCCGCGACGTGGATCATGCGTATACCGTCATGACCGTTACCTGCGAAAAACTGCTTGATCAGCGGGGATATGCGCTCGTGCGTGTGGATGAGGTACATCTGTCCTTGCCCTATGATATTCCGGAGAAAATCAGAGTCACCGGCTATTTGGAGAGGGACATTGACTTCACGCCAGGACAAAGCTATCTCATCTGTGGCCGCTATGAGGACTATTTTGTGAATCTTGATGTGGACGCCAGTCTGATCAAGGGCTACTATGACCCGGTCTATAAGCAGATGAAGGACGAGCCGCCGCTGCTTCGCCTGTACGACTGGTGGGATATGGACCCGTGGATGAAGTATGCTTCGACTCCGGATGATACCCCGTGGCGGCACGCGGCGGTACGCATCGGCAGTATGAACAACCGCATGCTGCGCCTGAATTGCATCAATGATCTGGAGCGCCTGGCCTGGTTCAATAACGGTACGGCGAGTATTGTTGAAGGTCGGGCCTTTACGGAGGAGGAGCAGGCTTCCGGCGCGAAGGTCTGCCTGATCAGTCAGGAGCTGGCAAAAGCCAATAGGTTGTCCATTGGTGATACCATCTCCATGACGGCGTATGTGCCCTCCATCCGCCTGAACCTGTGGGCGCAGGAAGATATGCTTGAGGAGCAGTATACCTTCACAGATGTGGACAATGCCGCGAATGAAAAAGTTGTGTTGGAGATCGTTGGCATTTACACCGCACCTCTGTACACGAGCACCATCGATGAATTTACGCCCGATACCGTGTTTGCGCCCTATGACGCAGTATCGCTGGAGATGAACCGAACCTTCTGTCGATATCCCATCCATACCCAGAACATCATCCTCCACAACGGCCAGGGCGACGCTTTCCTGCAGGCGGTGAAAGACGCGGGCTATCCTGACGGCATCTATACCATCGAGGAGACCAACTACGATGAGGTGAAGGAAATCCTTGCCCTCATGATTGCCGACAGCATCACGCTCCTTGCGGTCAGCGTGGCGGTGGGTGTGCTGATGCTGGTGATTATCCTCGCCCTTTACGCCCGCTCGTGGCGGAAGGAAAACGCCATCCTCGCCATGCTGGGGACTGGACGCATGCGCGTGACGCTGCGGATGCTCCTGTGCTGCGTTCTGCTGGTGATGGCGGGCTGCGGCCTTGCGCTGCTGGTGGTGTCCGGTGCGCGGGAGTACGTATCGATCGCGCTGAATGAGGTCTACATTACCGCCAGCATGGATTTCAGCGCTATCCGTGTGGGTGCGTTCTCCGAGGAGGGGATGCGCGTTGAGCTGCTGCCCATCCTGATTGCCATGGGGATGACTTGCTGCGTGTTCCTGCTGGTGACGGCGGTGCAGAGCGTGGTTTTTACCAGAAGGAAGGTGAATCAATGCTTGTTCGATTGACATGGGCGCGCTGGCTGCGCTGCGCGGGGGTGTGGGTGCGATCGGTGCTGCTCATCTTCGTGCTGATCCTGCTGACAGAGCAGGTGCAGGGCTCTATCGCCACCCGCGCTGAGGCGACGCGTCAGCTGCTGATGGCTTCACCCATCAAATGTGTGCTTGCTACGCCGGATGGCCGCACGGAGGACGTGAGCATCATGAACGGCCTCGTGTATTCCTTTGTGCAGGGCGGTTGGAAGCAGTATGTGTCGCAATTCTCCATCCGCAGCGAGACTGCGGTGAAGCTGCCTGACGGCGCGGATACCGTCATCACCGGTGTGACGCTGCCCTGCCTCCGGGAGCTGCGCAGCCTTGGCGACGCGCCTGCCATCAGCTATGACGGGGGCTGGGACGAAGAGGTCTTCGACACGCAGGAGCCCGTCTGCATGGTCGGCGCGGCCCTCCTGCCCTATGTGAGGGTGTCGGAGGACGGCGCCCGCACGCTGACCCTCACCCTGAACGATGAAAGCCGCACATGGCGCGTCATCGGCGAATGCAGCGAGAGGGACGCGCTCTGGTGCCCCTTCTATGCCCTCTACGATTGGACGATTGCCCTGAACGGTGAGCGGCTGTCCTTTATCCTCAAGGATAACAGCCAACTGGACGCATGGCTTGAATCCGCCGCGCCCTATTTCACCCCGAATGAGGATGGCGTGTACCCGGCCTTCGTGCAGCTGGTGATGCATGACGAGGCCTACCGCAACGTCGAGCAGGCCAGCCGCCGCAACGAGCTGCTGCTCCAAATTGTTGAGCCGCTCTTCACGCTGCTGGTATTCCTTTCAGGCGTGCTGATCTCGTTTCTGACCGTGCGTGCCCGCAAGCAGGAGATTGCGATCATGCAGAGCATGGGCGTGGGAAGGCTCGGGTTGATTCTGCAGGGCCTTGCAGAAACCGCCATCCCGTGCCTGATCGTATTCCCGGCAGCATGGCTGCTGGGCTGGCGCGTGAGCATGACGGCTGGCCTGAACGGAATGTATGCACTGGGCGCGCTGATCCCCATCTGCATCTATATGACACGACCGCTGATCCATCAGCTGCATGAATAATGTGAAGGAGGCAAAACGATGCTGACGCTTGAAAATGTGAGCTATTCCTATACCGGACGCAGCAGCCGCGTGGATGTGCTGCATGGCGTGACATGCACCTTTGAGCAGGGCAAGTTCTACACCATTCAGGGCCCCAGCGGCTGCGGCAAGTCGACGATGCTGTCGCTGATGGCGGCGCTGGATCACCCGCAGGAGGGGCGTATCCTCTACGACGGCACACCCTTGAAGGAAATCAAGACCGCCAGATACCGCCACAGCTGCGTGACGACCATCTTCCAGCGGTTCAACCTGCTGACCTATGCAACGGTGATCGAGAACGTGATGTATCCGCAGCTGCTCAATGGTGTGAAGGCTGCCGAGGCACGAAAGGCGGCTGCCGAGCTGCTGGCAAAGGTGGATATCGCCGAATCGCTGCACAAACGCCTGCCCCGCAATCTATCTGGTGGCGAGCAGCAGCGCGTGGCCATCGCCCGTGCGCTGGCAGCGGGCGCGAAGGTGATTCTTGCCGATGAACCCACCGGCAATCTCGATGAAGAGAACAGTCGACGCGTGGTGGCGATCCTCAAGCAGCTGGTCAGAGAAAAGGACGGCCAGCCGGGCTCCGGCAAGACCATCATCATGGTCACCCACGACGGCGATCTGGCGAAGGAGGCAGACGTGATGTACAGCCTGCGCGGCGGAATGCTGAGGGTGGTAGAGGCGTAAGCCCCAAAGCCCCGTCAGCGACGCGCATGATAAGAATGAAAAACGCGGGACCGTCATCTTGGGCGGTTCCGCATTCTTTTTATGAGATATACCGTTTGGCCTGCGTGGAGAACAACTCGTGGTATTTTCCATGCTGCGCCATCAGAGCCTGATGGGAGCCCTTTTCGATCAGACAGCCGTTTTCCAGCACGATGATCTGATCGGCGATGGTGGCGCTGGAGAGGCGGTGAGAAACGAAGATGGTCGTTTTGTTGTGGCGAAGGGCGTCAAACTGGTTGAAGATCTCCTGTTCGGCGATGGGGTCGAGAGAGGCGGTCGGCTCGTCAAGGATGAGGATCTCCGAATCAGCGTAGAAGGCGCGGGCGATGGCCAGCTTCTGCCATTGCCCGATGGAGAGCTCCATGCCATTCGGCTCAAAGATGCGCATCAGGGGCGTGTCATAGCCGTGGGGCAGCGCGTCGATGTATTCCCCGGCGGCGCTTTGTCGGGCGGCGGACCGCACCTCGTCCATGTCGGCCTGCTTGTGGATATCGCCGTAGCGGATGTTTTCCTCCACGCTCACGGCATAGCGGCCAAAGTCCTGGAAGATGATGCCGAAGGTGGCGTACAGATCAGCCAGGTCGTAGTCCCGCAGGTCGTGACCATCCAGCAGGATGCGCCCCTCCGTGGGATCGTAGAGGCGGGTGAGGAGCTTGATCAGCGTCGTTTTACCGGCGCCATTGAGGCCCACAAGGGCAAGGGTCTCGCCGGGTTGGATGGCGAAGCTCACATCGTGCAGCACATCGCGGCGGGTGCCGGGATAGCGGAAGCTCACATGGGAAAACTCAATGGTGTGGCCGGTGCTGCGCGCCACGGTTCGCGGCTGGGCGATGCGCGGCGTGACGGTGGTGGGCTCGTTCATGAAGGCAATCAGGTTGTCGATGAACAACGTGCCCTCGTAGATCGTGCCTGAGGTGCTGATGAGGGCGTTGATGCAGTTGGCCACCGAGGCGATGGCGCTGGTGTAAAGTGTGTAATCGCCGATCATGATCTGCCCGGTGAACACCTGCCTGGCGATGAGCACATAGAACACCAGGTTTGTGATGCCTGCAACAACGCCGATGGCCATATGCCATGCGCTTTCTGAGAAGATCAGACGGCGAAGACCGCGATAGTAGACCTTGAAGACCTCCGCATAACGTCCGATGAAGGTATCTGCCAGGTCGTACATGCGGACTTCCTTGATCATGTCCTTGTTGACCAGCAGGTTGGAATAGTAGTCCATCTGGCGCCTCTCCTTGGAGCGGCGGCGCATGTACTGGAAGTTTTTGCGGCGGTAGATGAAGTTGATGACTGCGGAGGGGATCGATACCGCGATGATGACCAGCGTTGCCCACCACAGCCCCGGCGCGGCAAAGAGAATGGCCAGATAGCTGACAAACTCGATCACCGTGCTGACGATGCCGAAGGTTTCCGTAAGGATCTGCAGCGGGCGCATACCGGCCTCCCGGCTGGCATTCTCCATCCGCTCGTAAAACGCCGGGTCATCGAAGGAGGCCACGTCCAGTTCCTTGGATTTCTCCATGATCTGCGTCTTGACCTGCTTGACCACCTTTTCCCCGGCGATGCGGTTCAGTGCGCGGCTCAGATCGGTCACTACCTGATTGAGAATGCGGTACACAAACAGGAAGACCAGCAGACGGAACACTGCCGAATGCCAGAACTCGCCTTCCGGCAGCGCGCCCAGCTGGATGACCTTTTGCAGCTCGTTGAGGATGCCCTGGGAAATCAGCGCGCCGATAACGGGCGTGACGCCCTTGAACAGCGCGATGAAGGAAAGAAGAAACAGAATCCAGTGTCCGGTTTGCCAAACCAGCTTGACGATATAGGCAAACCGGGAGAAGAAGCCGCCCAGCAGCTCCGTCAGATAGCGCGGCACATCCTTGATGCCCGTGGGCAGCGGTACGCGCTTGTGCTCATAGGGCTGAGGCGGGCCTCCAGGTCCTCTCATCATATCAATCACACTCCTTTGTGGTGTTCAGTTTGGTCAGTAGGGTCAGGAGCGTCGCCTTTTCATCATCTCTCAGGACGGAGAAGAACCGCTGTGCATGGGCCTCGCGCTCCCGGGCGAGGATCGCGGCGTGGCGCTGGCCCTCCTCCGTCAGGTAGATCAGCGTGATGCGCCGGTCAGCCGCGCTGCTTTCCTTGCGGATGAAACCCCGCGCCTCCAGCGTGGCGATGGCCTCGGAGACGGACTGGGGCCGGATGCACAGCGCACCGGCAATCTGCTGCTGGCTGACGCCATTTTCGATGGAAAGCAGGTCGAGGATATGCCCCGCCCCCCGGTGTCGCCCATGATGCTCAGGATCGCCGTGAGGATGCCTGCGAACCGATGCGAGGGTCTGCTTCAGATGTTTCATCAGCTGCTGATCAATGTTCATACGCTGCTCCTTATGACATGTTGCTCAGGTACCTGACTATTATTTTATACAGGTACCTGAATTTTGTCAAGAGAAAAATAAAAAAATCATGAAAACATCCCAAATGCATTAGTCCATTCATCATTCCGCTGACCTCTGCAGGAGGGGGCGTCGACCCATTTTCGTCCCCTCAATAACCACGCGTGCGCAACCCCAACCGAAGGAGCACAAGCAAGAGCGCGAAAAGGGGTTCTCAGGGATGAAGCGGCCCTGAGTGGAGTCCAGAGGCAAAGCCCCTGCCTGCCCCTTGCAGAACCTGAACCAACATGATACAATGCAAACCAGAAAGCATCATTTGAAGCGGAGGTAGCTTATGGAATTGAAAGAGATGATCACCCGTCGCCGTTCTGTGCGGCATTATCGTGCAGAGGCGGTGGATGAGAAGACGATGGCGGGCATCCGTGCTGTGATGGCGGGGCTTGAACCGCTGGTTTCCGGTGCGGGGGTGGAGGCGCGCATGATCCGCAGCGAGCAGGCGAGCTTCCTGCAGAAGTGGCGCAATCCGCATTTCCTGGCTATTTTTGCGCAGGAGACGGACGATGCTTTGATGAATGTCGGCTTTATGTATCAGCAGCTGGATCTGTATTTGCAGTCGCTGGGCCTTGGCACATGCTGGGTCGGGCTTGGCTGGCTGAATGATGGCGAAGCGGCGCCGGAGGGCATGAAGCTGGCGGTGATGATGGCCTTCGGCTATCCGGACGGCGTGACGGAACGCGCGGATGGGGCGGAATTCAACCGCAAAGCCATGGCGGAGATCACCGATCAGGCGGATGACCGTCTGGAGGTGGTGCGGCTCGCGCCCTCGGCCACGAACTCGCAGCCGTGGTACTTCACCCACGATGGGGAAGTGCTGCATGCCTACCGCGAATCGCTGGGACGCATCAAGCGGCGCACCCATGGGAGGCTGAATGCCATTGATATGGGCATCGCGCTGGCGCATCTGCGGGTGTCCTACCCGGAGACCTTCCGCTTCTGGAAGGAGGCTGCACCGCGAATCGTGGATGGATATGACTACGTGGGCAGCGTACAGCTGTAAGGAATACGAGAACATGCCCCGTCTCCTGTTTGGGAGGCGGGGCATGATTGCAGATGGTCTTATTCAAAGATGGCTTTGATCCCGAAGGAGCTCTCGAAGGAGACCTCTGCCGTCAACGCAGTGGGGTCGGACAGGGTGCAGCCCTCGCCCGTGACCTCCCAGCCGACGAAGGTCGCGCCGTCTTCGGGAATGGCGGTGAGGGTGATGGGGTACTCCTTGAAGTACTTGCATTCCAGCGGATTGGCAAGGTCAAGCGCCATGCGGCCGTTGACCTGCACGGAGCCTTTGGCGCTGTCTGACACGGACAGGGTGACGGTGCGGGGCTCAGTGGTCAGGCCCATGCCCTTCTTGATGATCCAGGGGAAGCGCTTGTAGCGCCCGTCGAAGAAGGTGCCGATCTGCTTGAGCTCGTTTGTGAAGTGGTTTTCCGGATTCCACTGCGCCACCCAGGCTGGCCCAAAGCGGCGGAAGGTGTCCGGTACGTAGGGGAGATACTGGGCCGTCATCTCGTCCAGCAGCGCGCCGGCACGGGACTGCTCAAAATAGAAGTTGCGCACATCACAAAGGGCCATGACCAGCTGGCGCCTGAAGACCTCGTTGGCCATCAGGGAGCGGATGAGCAGCAGCGGATGCCGGTAGTCATATTCTGTGTCGTCCGTGAAGACGGGGGAGAGGTTGTCCGTGGCGAAGTTCTTGCCGTCGTTGTAGATGCCGGAGGAATAGTCGGTATCGAAGACCATCATGCGCCACTTGCCGTCAGCCTCTGCTGCGTCATCCTCGCCGGGAACGCGCACGCGCCACATCTGCCAGTTGTTGTTGGCAAAGATGCCGTCCTCGTTGTAGATGTAGAGGTTCAGTGCCAGATAGTCGATGAAGGAGGCCATGTCCAGCATTTCACCCGCCTGGGCATAGAGGGCAGGATCGGACATATCGTTTTCGGTGATGAAGTCGAACATGCCCTTGTACAGATCGATGTCCTCTTCCTCGCCGTCCTCCACGGCGCTGTTCTTCACGGTGACGACATTGTTGTTGTCGATCTCGTAATGGTTTTCGATGTAGTTGTCGCTGTATTCCTCATGCAGGGTGTAGAGGCCCCAGTATTCGCCGTTGATGAAGGCGATGCAGGGCATGGTGGCTGCGGTGGTGAAGTTCATTCCCGTGGCAAGACGCTGAATGTAGGGGTCGCGAATTTTGCCGAAATCGCAGTCATTGCCGCCGTTGCGCAGGGTGAAGGACTTGTAGCGATTCACCAGCCCCGTGCCGTCCTGACGCATGTGGTCGGGGAAAAGCTGGTATTTGACCTGCTTTTCACCATAGTCCTCCCGGGCGATGAGGCGCAGGCTTTTCTGGGTGTTGGCGCGGGAGGCTGCGCCCTTGATGCGCACACCCATGTCCTGCGTGAAGCCCTCGGATTCATAGGGCAGATATTCTACCGTGACCGCGCGCTCCCAATCCCGGCCGCGCTGGCTATAATTGCCCTGCGTCTGCCAGGATTCGTAGGGGCCGGTCTGCTGAACCTTCCACTCGTCGTAGGCTTTGCCAAGGACGTAGATGCCTGTTTCGTAATCAAAGAGCGCATCCTCGTCCAGCATGAGGGACATGATGGGCAACTTGCCATAGAGGCTCTCCCGGTCATAGCCGATGAAGAACGTGCCGCTGACCACATTGCTGCGCGCACCGTCCGGGCCGATGGCCACTGCGCGGATGACGTGAGCCGATGGAAAATCCATATCAGCCTGCCAATCCTCGCTGATGGAGGTGCCGCGCACCCGGGCGAGGCGCTCCCTGGTATTGGTGGTGTACAGGAGCGTGATGGTGTCCTCATAGAGATAATCGTCTTCATCGGGCACGGTACCGTCAGTGGTGTAATAAATGGATACGCCCCTTACGTCGCAGAGGATGCTCAGGGGCATGGGGTGCTCGTAGAAGCCGCTTTCCAGGCTGAAGGACAGCACATCCTCCTCTGCTGTCACGGCAGAGAAGGGCAGGCACATCAGGAGAGCGATCAGCAGGCAGCGCAGGATGTTTTTCATGGCGGTAGCTCCTGTCAGAAAGATTGTTGGGCGGTGCGGATACGGGCGGTCATGTCCGCAGCAAAGGCGGACAGAAGGGTGGTCTGGGTGAAGCCTTCCGTACCCCGGTAGGCGCCCAGGGCATTGGAAAGCAGCGGGTGATATGCCTGGGGAAGGTGGGATAGTCCCCAGCTGCCGCCTTGCTCCTTGGACAGAACTGCGCCGTCCGTCACATACGCCAGAACACGGCACAGGTTCAGGGTGATATAGACCGGGTTGTCAGCAATCTCCGCCGCCGCGCCGTTCACGTCAGCCAGGATGCTGTCCACATAGCAGGCACGGGGGACTTCGCCAAAGACGGCGGGAATCGCTTGGCCGTACAGCGTAAGACCGGCGCTGTGCAGCACGGTGACATGGGCTGCCAGGTCCGGGTCGGTGCCGTTCATTGTACGGCAAAAGCCGGGGAGATCCGCCTCCGCCCGGGATTTGTGCGTGTTGGAGAAATGCAGCTCAAAGGGCGTCGGATAGACGAAGGGATTGCACACCTGCTGCAAAATGACGCTCATTTCAAAGCCCTTGGGAGGCGTGCTGTCGGACAGATCCAGCAGCAATCGGATCAGCGCCTCCTTTTCATCCTGGCGGAGCGGAGCGCCGACCATGGCGAGAAAGTCGATATCGCCCGTTGCCCAGTGAAAGCAGCCGAAGGCGATGGAGCCATGCACGTAGAAGCCAACCAGCTTCTTGCCCAGAATCTTCTGGTAGGCAAGGCATACATGCTGCAGGAGCTCACGTTCGTTCACGGGGAGTCACTCCGTTTCGTTCTGATCCTTCGTGACCAGCACGGTTGCGGCGATCATGATGCCAAGGGCGGCGAAGAACAGCATTCCCGGCCATTGGCGGAAGATCACCAGAGACAGCAGCACGCCGATGAAGGGCGCGATGGCGTAGTAAGCGCTGGTGCGTGCCGCGCCGAGGCTGCGCTGTGCGCGGACGTAGAAATAGATGCTCAGTCCGTAGGCCACAAAGCCCAGCAGCAGCACCATGGGGATGCGGGAGAGCAGCGGCAGCACCTCGCCGGAAAGCAGGGCCACGATGAACGCGCCAGTGCCGGAGCCAAGCCCCTTTACCACCACGATCTCCTGGGGATCGCTGCTGGAGAGCATGCGGGTACAGTTGTTTTCCATGCCCCAGCAGATGCAGGCCAGCAGCACGAACACCGAACCCAGTGAGAATTGCAGGCTGGTGGTGTCCTCCAGCGTTAGCAGCACGCTGGAAAGGACGATCAGGCCAATGGCCAGCCACAGCCGCTTGCTGATGCGCTCCTTGAAAATCAGCAGCGCAATGAGGGACGTGGCCACGATCTCGAAGTTGTTCAGCAGCGATGCGTTGGCGGAGGTTGTGCGCATCAGGCCGATCATCAGAAAGATGGGCGCCAGGATATCCAGCACGATCATGCCCAGCGTATAGGGCAGATCGCGGCGGGAGAGGTGCTTCTCTGTGCTGGGATGGCCGCTTGCACGGCGTGCCAGCGACAGGATGAACATCCCCAGCCCTGCGCCGAGGTAGAGGAAGGCGGCCATCATCATGGGCGGCACGTCGGCGAGCAGGAGCTTGGACAGGGGCGCGTTGAGGGCGTAGAGGGCGGCAGCCAGGATGGCAGCGGCGATGGCGGTGTGATGCTTCAAGGGGCGGAGTCCTCGTTTCTTAAGTGATTCAGCAGCCGTATTGCTCAACAAACCGGTCTGTACCGCTGATGATTTCCTCAGCGCTCAGTCGTCCGGAAAGCTCCAGAACCTTGATGGGGCTGCTTGTGATATACTCCCGGAAGGGCGCAAGCACATCACCGGGGAGGGTGCAGGGCGCATAGTGGTCAAGGGCGTCCACCGCGTCGTGGATGTGCATGCCCACGATCATGGAGGCTACCCTGTCGCTCAGGGGCAGGGTCTGCAAGCCCAGCTCCTGCATCATGATGCCGTGGCCAGTATCCAGCCAGATGCCCACGGGGCTTCCGGCAAAGCGCCTGGCGATGAGCTCAAACTCCGGATAGGTAGGACACTGGTGGCACATGGCGCGGTTCTCCATGCCCAGCTTGACGGGTAAATCATGCCGGGTGACATGTTCCGCCAGCTCGTCGATGGACTTCATCATACGGTTCAGGTAGGGCGCGCTTTGCCGGGCGGCGAGCATATCGGCATGGAGGGTGCGGTATTCATCGCTGTCTGTCCGGTGCGCCTTGACAAGGGCCTTGAGCGGTACATCGTAGCGGTTGGGTTCCAGCGGAACCTCCGTGGGGTGGAAAACTACCGCGCCCGCGCCCAGCTTGCAGGCCCAGTCGATGCTGATCTTTGCCAGCTCCACGGCCTGGCGGCGCAGGGCCTCGTCCTCATAGCCCAGCATCACCGAATCGGTGTCAAACCGCTTGTCGAAGGTCTTGGGGAAGACGTTATGCACGCTGCTGACCTTGACGGCGCCCTCGGCCATGCGCTTCTGGATGCCGGGAATCCATTCGGGCAGCACCTGGTAATTCAATTCGACCCAGGAAAAACCAAGAGCGTTCAGCTGATCGATCAGCTCCTCGCCGGAGTGGGCCTTGCGGAAATTCCACATGGTTGAGATTGCCAGGTCGGCTTTGGTGAAGGACATAACGTATCCCTCCAATTCGTTAATGATAGGGTATTCGACGGGAAAGGCACTTTCCCTGCAAAGAAAAAGAGCATCTCGCGATGGAGATGCCCGAAAAGATTACGCGTCTGCGTAGTCAAAGCCGCGCAGGCTCAGTTCCTCTGCACGGTGGCAGGCGACCATGCGTCCATCCACCTCATGCAGTTGGGGGATTTCCGTCTTGCAGCGCTCGGTGCAGTAGCGGCAGCGGGCGTGAAAGTGGCAGCCGCTGGGCGGGTTGGCCGGATTGGGGATCTCGCCCTGGAGCGGGATACGCTCCATCTTCACATCCGGGTCAGCCACGGGTACGGCAGAGAGCAGTGCCTCGGTGTAGGGGTGCTTCGGGCTGGCGAAGAGCTTCTCCGTCTCGCCGAATTCTACCATGCGGCCCAGGTACATCACGCCGACCTTGTCGGAGATGTGCTCCACGACGGAAAGGTCATGGCTGATGAAAATGTAGGTCAGATCCATTTCCTTTTGCAGATCGCGTAGAAGGTTGATGATCTGCGCCTGAATGGATACGTCCAGGGCGGATACGGCCTCGTCGCACACAATGAGTTGGGGCTTGAGAATCAGTGCGCGGGCGATGCCGATGCGCTGGCGCTGGCCGCCGGAGAAAGCGTGGGGATAGCGCTTGAGGTAGGAGGTGTTGAGGCCCACCTTGTCGGCGATGTCGATGACCATCGCCTCGCGCTCGGCCTTGGGCATCTTGGGGTAGTTGGCCTTGATGGGCTCGGCGATGATATCCAGCACCGTCATGCGCGGGTCAAGGGAGGAATAGGGATCCTGGAAGATCATCTGGATCTCCTTGCGGATGCCCTTCATGGTTTTCCTGTCAATCTTGAGGAAGTCATACTCCTTGCCGTCAAGGGCGGTGTAGATGACTTCGCCCTCGCTGGCCTCGATGGCGCGCACGATGCAGCGTCCCAGCGTGGTTTTGCCGCAGCCGGATTCGCCCACGATGCCGATGGTCTCGCCCTTGTGCACATCAAAGGATACGCCGGATACGGCGCGCACGCAGATGCCCTTGGAGTGGAAGTTCATGTGAATGTCGCGGATCTTCATGATCAGATCGCCCTTATTCATTGCCCTTGCCCTCCTTTTTGCAGCCATGAGGACAGCCTGTGCAGGCGAAGCATGCAATCTTGTGATCGCTGCCCACATCCACCAGCGACGGATCGTAGACATTACACACGCCCTCGATGCGCTCGCTGCACCGGTCGTAGAAGCCGCAGCCCGCGGGCAGGTTCAGCGCCAGCGGAACCGTGCCTTCGATGGAGAACAGCCTGTCCTGCTTCTTGGTGCCAATCTTGTGCACCGAGCCGATCAGGCCCTTGGTGTAGGGATGCTGCGGGTTGTTGTAGATTTCCGAAACGGGGGCGGATTCGACAATCCGGCCAAGATACATGACCGCCACGCGGTCACACATCTTGGCGACCGTCCCCAGATCGTGGGTGATGAAGAGGATGGACATGCCAAAGTCCTTTTGCAGCTCCTTCATCAGCTCCAGAATCTGCGCCTGGATGGTTACGTCCAGCGCCGTGGTGGGCTCGTCGGCGATGAGCAGCTTGGGGTTGCATACCAGTGCCATGGCGATCAGCGCGCGCTGGAGCATGCCGCCGGAGAATTCGTGGGGATACTGGTCATAGCGCTTCTCGGCGTTGGCGATGCCGACCTTCTTCATCACGCCCAGGGAGATTTCCTTAGCCTTTTTCTTGTCCTTGGTGATGTGAAGCAGTGTGGCCTCGTTGATCTGGTTGCCGATGGTGTACATGGGGGAGAAGGCGACCATGGGCTCCTGGAAGATCATTGAAATCTGCTTGCCGCGGATGGAGCGGATCTCTTTGCCACGGGTCGGAAGGGCCAGCAGATTGACGCGGCCCATGTTGTCCGATTCAAAGACGATCTCGCCCTCAGCCTTGCATTTCTTGTCATTGATGCCCAGGATGGCTTTGCTGGTCAGGGACTTGCCGCAGCCGCTTTCGCCTACCAGGCCCAGGGTTTCGCCCTTTTTGATTTCAAAATCGACCCCGCGAACAGCAGTGAGCGTACCTTCGTCGATCTTGATGTTGATATGCAGGTCCTTGATCGTCAGGATGGTGTCGTTGCTATGCACAGCATTATCCATCATACGCACTCCTTTCTGCTCTTACTTGTAGGGGTCTGCAGCGTCGCGCAGGCCGTCGCCCAGGAAGTTGAAGGCCAGCACGGTGATGACCACGAAGAGAAGCGGGATCATCTTCCACGGGCATTGGGCCACGGACACCAGATCCTCAGTTTCCTTGAGCAGAACGCCCCAGCTGGTGGCGGGGGCCTTCATGCCAAGGCCAAGGTAGCTCATGGACGTTTCGCCCAGGATGGAACCGGGGATACCCAGCGTCAGGTTCACAATCAGGTAGCTCAGGAAGCCCGGCACCAGATGCTTGACGATGATCTTGAAGTCGCTCACGCCCGAGAGCTTGGCGGCCATGACGAAATCTTCCTTGCGCAGGGAGATGAACTTGCCGCGCACCACGCGGGCCAGGCCCGTCCAGCCGATGAAGGACAGGATGATCGTGATGTACAGGTACATTGCCGACACGGAAATATCCGGCGGAATGGCTGCGGACAGCGCCAGCCACAGCGGGATGGACGGAATGGCCGACAGCACCTCAATGACGCGCTGGATGATGTTATCCACCAAGCCTCCGAAGTAACCCGATATGCCGCCCAGCAATATGCCCAGGATGAAGCTGATGGCGGCGGAAACAAAGGGAATGGTCAGCGACACGCGGGAACCGAAGAGGATTCGGGAGAAAATATCGCGTCCTGCGCTGTCAGCGCCGAAGATGTTGATGCGGGCGGTGCGATCCACCTCGCCAGCCTCGTTCACAAGGCCGTAGAGATGCATATCGCAGTCAAACAGGCCGAAGAGCTTGTAGGACGTGCCCTTGACGAAGAAACGCAGATAGAACTTCTCGCTCGTATCCTCGGTGATGATGACCGTCCAGGTCTTTTTGTCGTTGACCTTGGTGAGCTTGTGGACATACGGGGCGCTGAGATTGCCCTCCTCGTCTGTCCAGTAAACCTTGGTGGGGGCGGTGTCCTTATACAATGCAGAGAACTCCTCCAGGCCGTAGGGAGCGATGAAGTCCGCAAAGAGCGCGCCCAGATACAGAATCACCAGCAGGATCAGCGAGAACTTGGCCAGCGTATGCTTCTGCAGCTTGCGCCACATCAGCGTCCATTGGGAAGCAAGATAGTAGGACTCATCACTTGCTGTCTTTTTCTTGAACAGTGCCATCTCGTCAGCTCCTTTCTGAGAATCTGATCCGCGGATCGAGCCATGCCAGCGCGATATCGCTCAGCAGCGTACCCACGACCACCAGCACCGCCTGAATCATGACGATGGTGCCGGCCAGGTACATATCCTGGGACTTCAGTGCCGTCAGCAGCACAGGCCCCTGAATCTGCAGGTTCATCACGATGGCGGATACGGTGGAGCCGGAGAAGATCGTTCGCAGGGAGCCAGCCATGCCGGAAACCACGGGGTTCAGCGCGGCGCGCAGGCAGTACTTGTAGGTGATCGTGGCCTCGGAGCAGCCCTTGGCGCGGGCGGTGAGGGTGTACTGCCGGGCCTGCTCGTCCAGCATCTGGGCGCGCACGGTGCGGATGATGCCGCAGGTGCCGGAGGTGCCGATGACGATCAGCGGGATCAGGCAGCGGCCCAGGAACTCGGGCACATACTCCCACCGCAGGCCGTTTTGCAGCATATCATGGCTGAAAAGGCCCAGATATACCTGACCCGTGGCCACATAGACCCAGTACATGATCAGGATAGCCAGAAGGAAGTTCGGTGTCGCTGTGCCCAGGAAGCCGAAGAACGACCAGATGTAGTCGCCTGCGGAATACTGGTGGTTGGCGCAGTAGATGCCGATGGGCAGCGATACGCCGTACTGGAAGATCAGAATGACGAAGGAGACCGCCAGCGTCAGGTACAGGCGATCCATGATGACGCTCCAGACGGAGCGGCCGTATTCAAAGGAGTAACCGAAATCGCCCTTGGTGATGATGTCCTTGATCCAGTTGAAATACTGTACATACCAGGGATCATCCAATCCGTAGTGTTCGCGCAGGTACGCGATATCCTCCAGCGTGAAGACCTCGCCCTCCGCAGCCATGGCGGCGACGTAGGAGGTGACATAGTCGCCCGGGGGCAGCTGGATGATGAAGAAGATCACAAAGGAAATGATGATGATCGTAGGAATGAAGAGAAGCAGGCGTTTGCCGATATATTTGAGCATGTATGCCTCGCATCCTTTCTACGCCTTCTGTTTCTAATGAAATGCGGGAGGCAACGTCTTTGAAAGCTGTTACCTCCCGCATCCTTAACCGGGATTATTGATTGGTTCAGGTAACCTCAGGAACCGGAGATGGCATTACTCCTGGATGTACCAGCACTGCACGTGGGCGATGCCCAGGTCGCGGTAGATGTCGGACCACACGCCGGTGGAGGGGAAATTCTGGATACGGGCGTTCACAGCGTGGTAGGTGGGAGCGGAAGCCACGTAGGCGATGACCCACATATTCTCCTCGTGAAGCTTGAGCATCTGCTTGGCGATCTCGGTGCGGGCGTCGGTATCAGCGGTCACGTCCAGCTGTTCCTTGAGCTCGATCAGCTTGAGCAGATCGCCGGTAGCGTTTTCCTTGGTCATCGTGCCGTACCAGACCACGTTGGTGGCGGTGCCGGGGATGAAGGAGTTGGGCTTGAGCACGATGGAGATGTCGCCCAGGCCGGTCACGGGGAACAGGATGCATTCGATCTCGTTGGCGAGGATCATGTTGTCGATGTTGGAGCGGTCATAGTCACGGAAGGTGGTCTTGATGCCCGCAGCATCGTAGTAGGGCTTAAGCAGAGCGTAGGTGTCGGCAGCGCCGCTGTCGGCCACGGAAACGATGTTCAGCGCGAAGTCGGTGCCGTCGGCAAAGTCGTAGTAGCCGTCAGCGCCCATGACCAGACCCGCGCTCTCCAGCAGGGTCTTGGCCTTGGCGGTGTCGTACTCGGTCCACTTGGAGGCCCACTCCTCGGAGTAGCCCAGCGCACCCTGGGAGGGAGCAGCCTGGCCGCCCTCGAGCCAGCCGTCGGAGAACAGGCCCGCGAACTCGGTGCGGTCAACCGCGATGGACACAGCCTGGCGGAAGTCTGCGTTGTTGAACAGGGCGTTCAGCTTTTCATCGGCGATGGACATGTTCATGTGCAGCTGGGTCTGGGTGTTGCCCCAGGAGCCGGAGGACCATTCGTTGATGTTGATCTTGACCTGCGCATCGGACATGATGGTCGCCAGGCTGTCCATGCCAACAGTCTGGAAATCGACGGTGCCATCCAGCAGGAGCATCAGGGACTGGTCAACGTTCTGGATCGCAGTGTAGGTGATCTTGTCGATGTAGGGCAGCTGCTGGCCCTGCGCGTCGACCTTCCAGTAGTAGGGGTTGCGGACGTACTCGTAGTAGTCGCCCTTGACGTCGTTCTTACCAGCCTCGGTGGACAGGACGTAGGGGTTCAGGGTGGGGATACCCGGGTAGTTCCAGAAGTAGTAGAGCATTTCCTTGCCGGCCTTGGACACGTCCGCGAACTCAACGCCGCAGATTTCCTTGGCCTTGGCCAGCGCAGCATCGTTGTTGCCGGCGATGATGTCATCGACCATGCCCTCGAAGATGTGCTTGGGCGCGTAGTGCCACTTCAGATCCACGCACAGGGCCTCAATGAAGCCGTACTTGGGGGTGCCGAAGGTGACGGTGAAGGTGTAGTCATCAACCTTTTCGACCACGGCGGGGTTGCCGTCGGCGTCCTTGTGGCAGGCGCGCACGCCCTTGGAGTCAACCTTGTTCAGGCAGATGGCGTTGTAGAACCATACGCAGTCTTCCGCGGTGAAGGGCTGGCCGTCGGACCACTTCATGCCTTCGCGCAGGTAAATGGTGTAGACGGTGGAGTCCTCGTTCACGGTGTAGCCCTTGGCCACGTTGGGCTCAGCAACGCCCTCGGTGGTGAAACGGAACAGGCCTTCTTCGATGATCTTGCCAGCCGTCCAGGAACTGGTGGAGGTGGAGGTCTTCAATTCGCCGCCGTAGGTACCGATGGTCAGGTACGCAGCGTTCTCGACCATGGGCTCAGTGGGGAGACGATCCGCCACAGCAGGCAGATCCTTGCCATCCCAATAGGGGGCCTGGGTGTAGGTCACGGTCTCGGCGGAGGCAAAGGGGATCATGCTGATGAGCATCAGCAGCGCCATTGCCAGGGAAACGAACTTTTTCATACGGGTTCCTCCTTGATGATTTATCTTTTTCCGCAAATGCCCATGCGGAATAGGATCGGTTTACAGGTGGTGATCCAGGGCTTCTGCGCGAATCCGGATCACCTTTTCCACGGGCGTGTAGGCCGTGAAGTAGACGGTGTAGTGGCTCTGGCTGAGGGGGTAGGCGCCGCCCATGCGATCGGTGAAGTCGTGGGCGCCAAAGGCGGGGCCGATGGTGATCGTCTCGCCCGAGGGCCCGGCTGCCTCGACATGACCGTCAAGCACGTTGATGCTCTCGCCCGCCCCGGCGCGCTGCAGGAAGTGCTCCGTGCGCACATATCCGCCCGGCAGGAAGGAAAATTCCATACGCAGGGGCAGCTGGTCGATGCCCGTAGTGCGGATGTGAAGGTCGATACCGTCGGGGCGCTTGACGATGTCCAGCATCGTATCCAGCGGCAGCCCTTCGGTTCGGGGACGGCGGTTTGCGTTGTCCATGGCCCACCAGTCGGAGGTGTCCGGCTTCTCTGGGAAGGGGAGGTAGTACCATCCGGCGGCGTGGGCGGTCATGCGGTAGCCGGTTTCTGTGGGGACGAGGGTGTCCGCCAGGAAGTTGCGGCGGTCGCACAGATTGGAGTAGATGGTCATGTACATGCTGAAGGAGCCGTGCTGGAAGTACAGGCAGTTCGCCTTGCTCCTGAGGAGGGAGCAGCTCCAGCGCCCTTCGCGGATGCGGGCGATATCGCTGTCCGGGAAGAGGCGGTCATAATGCTCGAAGGGCTTCATGAAGGGTGCATCCGAGCCGTAACCGTCCATCTCCGGGAAGAGCAGCAGCCATTCCACGCCGCCCGGGTGTGTGCCGCGCCGACGGCAGTCCTGCCAGATCCATTCTGCCATCGCCCCCAGATCGGGACGCCTGAGCAGATAGCCTACCAGCAGGTATAGAATGTAGTAGGATTCCGCGTAGACCTTCTTCCCCAGATCCTGGCGGGTGGAGTTGTTGGTGAACACGGAGTTGTCCGGGTCAAAGTAGCAGTACATCATCTCGAGGTTTTTCGCAGCGGCCTCAAGGTATGTGCTGTCGCCCGTGGCCAGGTACAGGCGGATCATCTGGTCATCGTTGACCTGATTGTAATTGCCTGCGCTGCGCTCGGCGAATTCGCCGTCCTCGTTGATGTCCAGCCCCTCGCGCAGATATTCGCGGGCGCGCTCGCCAAGGGCGGCATTGCCGGTGATCTTCTCGCAGCTCAGCAGGCAGGCCGCGATGGCCCAGCGGTGGTTCGGCGTATGGAAGCCGCCTGCCGCAATGCCCCGCGAGGTCGTATCGATCAGGCGGAGCACCGGCTCGCGGATGAAGTCAGCCTCGGGTGCGCTGCACTTCTCCAGCAGCCACCAGCCGTTCAGCACGGCGTTCATCATAAAGGCGGTGTCCGGAGGCGAGGCATAGTTGCAGGGGGTCAGATCAAAGCAGCCATCGGGCCGCTGGTGGTTGGTCATGTAGGTCAGATCCGCCTGGATGGCCTCCGCCAGGCGGGGCTGCAGATACCAGCGGCTGCCTTTGGTGCAGTAGGCGGCGATCATGTCGCCCAGGAAGAAGCCGCTCTGCCGGGGCTCGACATGGAACTGCTCCGTCCAGAAGCCGCCGTAACGGGGATCGTTCTGCTGGGTGATCTGCCGTGCCAGCAGCGCCTCGATATAACCGTCATGGCGTGCCAGCAGCTCTTGGCAATGGGTCATCTGTCATCACGCCTCTCATGAGGGTAGAGTATGGGTAAGTTTGCTTTTCCGGATGTCTGTTATCTGTATTATAGCAAAGCAAATCACGTTATGCAAGCGGGAAATGAAAAAATCTTGATAAATTTCTCAGAATATACCCAAAATGTACTTTACAAATGATAAAATTGCGGTAAAATAGAAGATAGATGGACATGAGGAGGAATCGCATATGAAGGCAGATCGCATGTTGGACATGGAGCGCTATATCCTGCAGCAGGGTGCAGCCACGATGGAGGAGCTGCGGGAGCACTTTGATATATCCATGAATACAGTCCGGCGGGATGTGGCGGCGCTGCTCAAGCGCGGCACCGTCGAGAAGGTCTATGGGGGTGTGTGCGCCAGAACCACTGAGCAGGCGCTGACGCCCTATGAGGTGCGCCGCCGGGGCAGCGAGGCTGCCAAGGCAGCCATCGGCAGGCGCGCGGCAGAGCTGGTGCGGGACGGGGATATTGTGTTCATCGATTCCGGCACCACCACGCTGCACATGATCGACTATCTGGCGGACAGGCGGGAGCTGACCATCATCACCAACAACCTGGAGGCCATCAACCGCGCGCTGCCCCATGAGAACATCACCATCATTGCCCTGCCCGGACAGGTGCGCCGCAAGACGCGCTCCCTCACCGGGGATGATGCAGTGCGCTATCTGAAACGCTTCAATATCAGTATGGCGTTCATGGCGTCCACGGGGCTGTCCAGTCACGGGGTGACCAACTCCAGCCCGATGGAGTATGAAATCAAGAAATGCGCGGTGGAAAATGCGGAGAAAACCGTGCTGCTCATTGCCAGGGCCAAGTTTGGCGTGACGGGGCTGATGACCTTCGCGCAGCTGGAGGATTTCGACATTCTGGTGACGGATGAGATGCCCTCCGCGGAGGATCAGCAGCGCGTGAAAAACAGCGGCGCAGAGCTGATTGTGGCAGGGGAAGCATAAGCAGGTTCGCAGCGGGAGAGAGGAGGAGGCTCCTGGCTCCCGCTTTTCCATAGATCCCATCATCGATGGAGGAGGGAATCACATGATTGCGTTGGGCCGACAGCCGATGCAGCGCCTGCGCGCCTGGAATGACGAGCTGGCGCGCCACCAGTATACCACCGTACAGAGCGTGTCCTTTGAGGGCTTCACGACCTTTGAGCGTCTCACCCCTGCCCAGGCGGAGGCCATGCCGCGCCACCCCTATCCGGTGGGAACGGCCTGGGGCGCCTGCTGGGAGTACGCCTGGTTTGCCGCCCAGGTCACGCTGCCAGCGTCCTGCGAGGGCGAGCGTATCGTGTTTTTCAGCCATCTGGGCGGCGAGCAGCTGGTGTACGTCAACGGCCAGGCGGCGGGCTCCATCGACAAGGAGCACCGGTATATCACGCTCAGCCGCTGCGCCAGGGCAGGGGAGACTTTCCGCCTGTTGATCGAAAGCTATGCAGGCCATGGTGCGCGCCTGGAGAACCTCGGCCCTTGCCCGCCGGAGTGCAGGGCCGTGCCGGAGACGCCTCAGCAGCAGTGCCGGGTGGGCGAGAGCTTCCTGGCCATCTGGAATGAGGACGCCTACCAGCTGCTCATGGATGTGAACACTCTGACCGGCCTGCTGCAGGTGCTGCCGGACAAGAGCCTGCGGGCGCAGAAGGTGGCCAGAGCGCTGGTGGATTATACCCACATCGTCCATTTCGACCTGCCTGCGCAGGAGCGTCGCGAAAGCTTCCGTAAAGCCCGCGGGGTGCTCCGGGATGCGCTGGCGTGCCGCAATGGCTCCACCGCGCCGGTCATGTGGCTGATCGGGCAGTCCCATATTGACCTCGCCTGGCTCTGGCCGGAGGAGGAAACCTGGCACAAGGTTGCCCGTACGTATGCCAACCAGCTGACGCTGATGGAGGAATATCCTGAGTTCTGCTTCCTGCTGTGCGAGCCCCGGCTGATGGACATGCTGCGCCTGCAGCACCCGGAGGTGTGGCAGCGCGTGAAGGCTGCATTTGCGCGGGGGCAGATTGATCCGGAGGGCGCATTTTATGTAGAGTGCGACACCAATTTCCCCTCGGGCGAATCGCTGATCAGGCAGCTGCTGCGGGGTAAAAGATGGTTCCGGGAGCACTTCGGCGTGGACAGCCAGGTGGCATGGCAGCCGGATACCTTTGGCTATACCGGCGCGCTGCCCCAGATATTGAAGGGGCTGGGGATACCGTACTTTGCGACGCAGAAGCTGCTGCGTGCTGACCCGGAGTGCGAGCGCTTCCCCTATCAGAACTTCATTTGGGAGGGCATCGACGGCTCGGCGGTTACGGCGCTGTCCTTCTTCAAGAGCAACGCGACGGTCAGCCCGGCGCAGTATGTGCAGCGCTGGGAGGATAACCGCGCCCAGACGGAAAACATCGATACCCTGCTGTATCCCTTCGGCTATGGCGATGGCGGCGGCGGCCCAACTCGCGACATGCTGGAGTCCGTCCGGCGTTTGGAGGATCTGGAAGGCATACCGCGTTCCCATTACGGCGGCTTGAAGGCCTTCTTTGAGGAAACAGCCCGCCAGGCCGAGGGAAACCGCTGGGTGGGCGAATTGTATCTGTCCTGGCATCGCGGGACGTACACGGTCCAGCGTAAAACGAAGTGGCTGGCGGCGTCCTTGGAGCGGGCGCTGCACGAGGCCGAGATGCTCATGACGCTGCTGCCGCCCAGAGAGCGGATGCTGCACCAGAGCGTGATCGACGAGGCATGGGACGTGCTGATGTTCAACCAGTTCCACGATGTGGCAGGCGGCGTGGGCATCAGGCGCGTGCATGAGGAGGCTGAGGCGGCGCTGAGCGAGCAGATCAGCAGGCTGTCTGAAATGAAGGAACGGCGCTGCCAGCGTGCCTTTGGCATCAAGCCTGCGGAGGACGCGGTGGTGGTCAATACGCTTCCCTGGCACCGCCGGGCGTGGGTGGGTGAGATTTATGCGGAGCTGCCCCCCTCGGGCGCAGCGGTGCCGACGCCCCTGCCGGTGCAACCAGGCGATGTATGCATCACTGAGACGGCAGCAGGCTTCCTGCTTGAAAACAGCTGCATGGCAGTGACGATCGACCGCAGCGGCGCCGTTACCGCTATTACAGATAAGCGCAGCGGTCTGCCGCTCATGAACCCCGGTCAGCGCATGAACGCCTGGCGACTCTACGACAATGTGCAAACGGTCTACGACGCCTGGGAGATGGATCGCGATTGGCGGCGCGGGCTTTTGGATGCGGATTTCCACGCCGAATGCCGGATTGTGGAGAACACGCCGCAGCGGGCTGTACTGAACGTGAAATATGCCTTTGGCAGCAGCAGGGCGGAGCAGTGGATATCCCTGCAGGGCGGGGAGCGGCATCTTGAATTCCTGGTTTCCATCGACTGGAAGGAACGCCGAAGGCTTCTCAAGGTGCATTTTGAATCGAATGTTCTGTGCGACGATGCGCTGCATGAGATACAGTTCGGCCATGTTCGCCGTCCCTGCCATGCCTCCCATGCCTATGCGGCGGACCGCTACGAATCCTGTAGCAACCGCTGGACAGCGCTGTGCGAGGAGAAACGCGGCTTTGCCATCCTGACGGACGGGATTCGCGGCGTCTCCACCGATCGGGGCGAGATAGCCCTGTCTCTGCTGCGTGCGCCGCTGGTGCCGGACGACACCTGTGATCGGGGTGAGCATGCCTTCCGCTATGCCATCATGCCCTTTGCCACGGGCTTTGCCGACAGCGGCGTGGTCAAGGCCGGGTATGAATTCTGCACGCCGGTCATCGAGCTTCCATGCAGCACCTGCACACCCTTCAGCGGCTACTGGTGCGACAGCGACAGCATCATTCTGGAAACCGTGAAGGTGGCAGACGACGGAAACGGCGTCATCCTCCGTCTGTATGAGAGTTTGCGTACCCATGCCAGCGGCATGGTCATCGCCCCCGCTCCCGGAAAGTGGTACCTGTGCGATATGGCGGAAAGCATCCAGGGCGAATATCAAAACGAGGGTCTGCAAATGAAAATCACCCTCCGTCCCTTTGAGGTGAAAACGCTGCGCTTCATTCCCAGCTAAGGTGCAAAAAGGCTGCAGTCTAATCCGGGCTGCAGCCTCAGTTTTGTTTGCACGATCAATTTGGAATATCCTGTTCCCGCATTGCTTCCGTCAGCATCAGGAACGTCAGCCCCTGTCCATAGGCGGTGGCCTGGATCGGGATGGTGCGGTAGAAGTCAAGATCATGCCCCATGGGCGTGCCGTAGGATACGCCCTGCACGATGCCGTCCTCGCCGATCTGCGCGATCACGCCCTTGAGGGCCAGCTCGGCCGCGGATCTGCATTCGTCCTCCAGCAGCCCCAGGCGCACGCCCTTGAGCAGGCCATAGGCAATGGCAGCGCTGGCGGAGGTCTCCAGATAGCTGTCGGGGTGATCCAGCAGCGTGTGCCACAGGCCGCTCTCTTTGTCCTGCAGCTCGACGAGCTTCAGGCACTGCTCGCGCCAGGCGTTCAGGATGAAGACCCTCACGCAGTTGTTGGTGTCCTCATCCTGCTCCAGCCATTCCAGGAAGTCCACCGCACCGGCGGTGAACCAGCTGTTGCCGCGGGCCCAGTAGGCCTCGCCGAAATGATGGCGGCCGATGAAGCAGAAGCCGTGATACCACAGCCCGGTCTTCTGGGCGTGCAGATATTTGATGTGCAGCAGGAACTGATACTTGGCTTCCTCGCGCCAATCCCTGCGGCCCAGCGCCACGCCTGCGCGGTAGAGGAAGAGCACGGTCATGAACAGGGTGTCGTCCCAAAGCTGCTCCTCGTTGATGTCGTGGGTAGTGATGTGCTGGAAGCCGCCCTCCTGCGTACGGGGAAGCCCTGTCATGACCCAGTTGGCCCAGTCTTCGATCAGCGGGCGGTATGTTTCGTCGTGGGTTTCCTCATAGAGCAGGGTCAGCGCCAGCATGGGCGCGGTGGTGTTGATGTTGCGCACCGGCAGACCGCGCTCGATATGGGCTGCATACCAGCTCCGGATATCCTCCAGGTCGCTTTCGCTGCGGGTGGTGAGGTATACCTTCATCATGGCGTACACCGCCACGCCCTGGGGCCACTCCCAGGTGGACAGGTTCATATGATCCTCGGGATTGCCCATGCCGCCATCCTTGGTGGCGACCAGGCGGCTCATGACCAGCTTTGCGATCTCGTTGTAGTTCATGGTGATCCCTCCGTGTGCCCCTGCGGGGGCTTTGCTGGTTTCAGTATAGCAGAGGTTTCACCGTCTTGCAACACATTTTGCAGGCATGTAAAGGTTAAATGATGGTAAACTTGTGATGATGTAATGTGTAAAGTGCTTGCAAGTTGCTCCGTAATGTGATATGCTATAAGAGAAAATGATGAACGTTCCCATAATACCGGCTGCAGTCACAGAGGTGCCTGCCTATTCTCTTTCGCTGCAAGATACGTCGAGAACAGAAGAAGGAGTACGATCATGCCTCTATATAACATGCGGGAGCTTTTGCACGACGCGCACAAGGGCGGATATGCCGTGGGATCCTTCAGCGTTGCGAATCTGGAGTGCGTCATGGGCGTCATTCAGGCCGCTGAGGAGATGCGTGCGCCCATCATCATGCAGTGCGCCGAAACGCGCCTCAGGCATACGCCCCTTGCCATGCTTGGGCCGATGATGGTGGCCGCAGCACGCCATGCCAGGGTGCCGGTAGCGGTGCATCTGGATCATGGCGCAACCATCCCCTGTGTACAGGAGGCGCTGGCCCTGGGCTTCACATCGGTGATGCTGGATGGCTCCACGCTGCCCATCGCTCAGAACATCGCCGAGGTGAAGCGCGTGGTGGCTCTGGCCCGTGAAAGTGGCGCTGCTGTGGAGGCGGAGGTCGGACGTGTGGGCCGGGGCGAGGACGGCAGCGACTGCCCCATGGCGGCGGCCTCCATTGATGACTGCCTGGCCATGGACGATGCGGGGATTGACGCCATTGCCGTGGGCATCGGCAACGCTCATGGACTCTACGCCGCCACGCCGGAGCTGCGCTATGACATTCTGGAGCAGCTGTCCGGAAAGCTCCGCTCGTATCTGGTGCTGCATGGCGGCACGGGCCTGACGGACGGGCAGTTTGTGAAGCTGATCGGCCTGGGCATGCGCAAGATCAACATTGCCACGGACATCTTCCGCGCGGCAGCCCTTGCGCCAAGGACGGATGATATCTTCCGCAATATCACCGATGGCGCCGCTGCGGTGAAGCTTGTGACACAAAAATACATCGCGCTCTTTGGCAGCGCGGGAAAGGCAGAATGACCATGATCAAGTTTGATGCATCCAGACCGCTGGACGTGATTCCGGTGGGGCGTGTAGCGATTGATTTCAATCCCACGGATTATAACAGGCCGCTGTCGGAGAGCCAGCACTTCAACAAATATCTGGGCGGCTCGCCGGCGAATATCGCGGTGGGCCTGGCTCGCCTGGGCCGCAGGGTCGGCTTCCTGGGCAAGGTTTCCGACGACCAGTTCGGCGATTTCGTGACGAACTATTTTGTCAACGAGGGCATCGACGTCAGCCACATCACCCGCTGCCAAAACGGTGAAAAGCTGGGGCTGACCTTCACGGAAATCCTGTCGCCCACCCAGAGCTCTATCCTCATGTACCGCGAGGGCGTGGCTGACCTGATGCTGCATCCCGACGATGTGGATAAGGCCTACATCGCCTCCAGCAAGGCGCTGCTGATCTCCGGCACGGCGCTGTGCACCAGCCCGACCCGCGAGGCTAGCCTGAAGGCTCTGGCCTATGCAAAGCAGACCGGCACGATGGTAATCTTCGATGCGGACTACCGCGCCTACACCTGGAAGAACAAGGATGAGATTGCTATCTACACCTCGCTCGTGGCGGAGAAGAGCGACATGGTGCTGGGTTCCCGCGAGGAGTTCGACCTGATGGAGCGCCTGCTGGGGCTGGACGGTACGGACGAGGCTTCTGCCGCCTACTGGCAGTCAAAGGGCGTTCAGGTGCTGGTGATCAAGCACGGCAAGAAGGGCTCCTGCGCCTATTCGGTTTCCGATGGCAGCTGGGACGTGAAGCCCTTCCCGGTGGACGCCCTCAAGGGTTTTGGCGGCGGCGATGGCTATGCCAGCAGCTTCTTGCATGGTCTGCTGATGGGCAAGCCCCTGAACGAGGCCCTCGAAATGGGCAGCGCCAGCGCCGCCATGCTGGTGGCCAGCCATGCCTGCAGCCGCGACATGCCCACCGAAGACGCCCTCCTGGCGTTCATCGCCGAAAAAAAGAAAACCTGCGGCGACGTTGTGACGCCCCTGTAACATTTATCCGACCCAATTCCGAATCCAATAAGAAACGAGGTACACGGTCATGTCCACCCTTCCCATCATGAGGCCCTACATCGGCGGCCAGTGGATTGAAAGCAAGAGCGAAAGGTTCAACACCATCCACGATCCGTCCACCGGCAAGCCCATTGCACAGGTGCCCTGCTGCACCCGGGACGAGGTCGAGGCAGCCATCGCGGCAGCCAGGGCGGCTTATCCGGCGTGGAAGAGCACCCCCGTGCGCAAGCGTGCGTCCATCATGATGAAGCTGCGCAATCTGATCGAACGCGATATGGAGGAACTGACCCGCATGGTCGCCACGGAGAATGGCAAGTGCTGGTCGGAGGCGGCGGGCGACGTCGGCAAGGCCCTTGAAATGACGGAACTGGCCTGCTCCGCGCCGTCGCTCCTGATGGGAGAGAGCCTTATGGATACCTCCTCCGGCTATGACACGACCCTTTACCGGGAGCCCATGGGCGTGTTTGCAGGCATTGCGCCGTGGAATTTCCCGGCGATGATCCCTGTGGGCTGGATGGCGCCTCTGGCGATTGTCTGCGGTAACACCTTCGTCCTCAAGCCTGCATCCACCACGCCTATGACCTGTATGAAGTTTGCCGAGCTGTACAAGGAAGCGGGTGTGCCGGACGGCGTGTTCAACATCGTTCCCTGCAGCCGCAGCGAGGCGGAGATCCTCCTGACCCATGAGGATGTGCGAGGCGTGACCTTCGTCGGCTCAACCGAGGTGGGATTGCATGTGTACTCCACGGCGGCGGCTCACGGCAAGCGCGTGCAGGCCCTGTGTGAGGCGAAAAACCATGCGCTGGTGCTCAAGGATGCGCCCATCACCCGCACGGCCGCAGGCATCATGAATTCCGCCTTCGGCTGCGCGGGAGAAAGGTGCATGGCGCTGCCTGCGGTGGTGGTGGAGGAAGAGATCGCCGATGCGCTGGTGGCGGAGCTTGTTCGCCTGTGCCGCCAGCAGAAGGTCGGCCCCGCCTACGACAAGACCAGCGACCTGGGTCCCGTGGGCAGCAAGGGTCATCAGAAATTCGTGCTGGACTGGATCGAAAAGGGGATTCAGGAGGGCGCGCAGCTGGTGCTGGACGGCCGCGGCGTGAAGGTCGAGGGCTATGAGGATGGCTACTACATCGGACACACCATCTTTGACCGCGTTACCGAGGATATGACCATCGGCACTCGTGAGGTCTTTGGCCCGGTGCTGTGCATCAAGCGCGTGAAGGACTTTGAGGAGGGCCTCGCCCTGATGAACCGCAACCCCTACGCCAACGGTTCGGTGATCTTCACCCAGAGCGGTCACTACGCCCGCGAGTTTGCCAAGCGTACCGACGGCGGCATGGTGGGTGTGAACGTCGGTATTCCGGTTCCGATTGGCGTATTTCCCTTCTGCGGACACAAGAAGAGTTTCTTCGGCGATCTGCACTGCCACGGCAAGGACGCCTTCCGGTTCTATACCGAATCCAAGTGTGTGACTGCCCGCTGGTTTGACGAGGAAGAAAAGCAGAAGAAATCCGTGGACACCTGGGACGGAAGCCTGTGATCAGATTCGCAATGGCATAGAGGAGAGCGATTGACTATGAAGAAGCTGAATATCGGTATCGTTGGCGCAGGTCGTATCGGCAAGGTGCATGCGGCGTCTATTGCCTATCATATTCCCCAGGCGCAGGTCGTGCGCGTGACGGACGTGTATGAGCCCGCTGCCAGGGCGTTGGCGGAGACCTATGGCGTGCCTGCCTATGGTACGGACTATATGGATATCATCAATGATCCTCAGATTGACGCAGTGCTGGTCTGCTCACCCACACCGACCCATGCGGATATTTCCATCGCAGCCATGAGGGCAGGGAAGCATGTCTTCTGCGAAAAGCCGGTTGACCTGACCATCGAGAAAATCAGGAAAACTGCCGAGACTGCCAAAGAAACCGGCAGGAAGCTGCAGATCGGCTTCAACCGCCGTTTTGACCATAACCACGGGCGCGTGCAGCAGCTGGCGGCGAGCGGTACCCTGGGCCATGTGGAACTGATCAAGATCACCTCTCGCGATCCTGAGCCGCCGAGCCCTGAGTATGCGGCCTCCTCCGGCGGACTGTATATCGACATGATGATCCATGATTTTGACATGGCGATGTTCCTGGCGGGCTGCGATGTAACGGAGGTCTATGCCATGGGCACGTCCCTTGTCGATCCCCGCATCGGCGAGGCTGGCGACGTGGATACTGCCATCGTCACGCTGACCTTTGCAAACGGCGCCCTGGGCGTGATCGACAACAGCCGCCGCGCAGCCTATGGCTATGACCAGCGCGTGGAGGTCTTTGGCTCTCTTGGCATGGCGGCAGGGGAAAACGACGGTGATTCCACCGTACGCGTCTCCACTGCGGCGGGCGTGATGAGCGACAAGCCCCAGTACTTCTTCCTGGAGCGCTACATGGCCTCCTTCATTGAGGAGATGAAGCAGTTCATCGCCGCCATCAACGAGGACAAGGAAGTGCCTGTGGGCATCCATGCGGGATTGATGAGCGTCGTGCTGGCTAAGGCTGCGAAGAAGTCCCTGGACGAGCATCGTCCGGTGAAGATCTCTGAGATTCTGGAGGCGTAAGATGGACGCGATCATCCGCGCCAGAGGCGAGCATGCCTTTGGCTATACCGAAATCACCCGGCATACCGGCAACATGATGATGGACTTCGGCGTGCTGCGGCTCAAATGCGGCGAGAGTTTCCATGATGCGTTCCCGCTGGAGCGTGCGTTCCTGCTGGTGCATGGCAGGGTCTGCTTCAAGTGGGACGGCCAGGAGCACACCGAGTACCGCGAGAACTGCTTCGATGTGCCGCCGACTGCCCTGCATGTCTCCAAGGGGACGAAGGGCGTGACCATCATCTGTCTGTCCGAGGAGTGCGAGGTGAACATCCTGCGTACGGTGAACGAGCGGGGATTCTCCGCGAAGCTCTACCTGCCAACGGACACCCCCGACGAATTCCGCGGGGCAGGCACGATGCATGAAACGAGCACCCGCATCGTCCGAACGATCTTCGATTATTCCAACGCGCCCTATGCCAACCTCGTCCTGGGCGAGGTGATCGGCTTCCCGGGCAAGTGGTCAAGCTATCCGCCCCATCACCATCCGCAGCCGGAGGTTTACTATTACAAGACCAACCCGGCCAATGGCTTTGCCTATGCAGAGCTGGGCGAGGACGTGGTGAAGGTGCACAACAATGATACCGTGTGCATCGCGCCGGGACTGACACATCCCCAGTGCACGCCGCCGGGGTACGCGCTGTGGTATCTGTGGGCCATCCGCCACCTGGATGGATGCCCCTATGTGCAGCCTGACTATCCGGTTTTCATCGACGAGCACCTTTGGGTGCAGGAGAAGGACGCGCCCTACTGGGGCGACAACTATGGAGGAAAGTGATCCTATGAAACGGATTCGCCTCACGATGGCGCAGGCGCTGGTGCGCTTTCTGGATGTGCAGTACGTGTGCCTGGACGGCATCGAAAGCAAGTTTGTGAACAGTATCTTTGGTGTGTTCGGGCATGGATGCGTGGTTGGCGTGGGTCAGGCTCTCAGCCAGGGCGGACACGGCATCCGCTTCCTGCAGGGGAAGAACGAGCAGAACATGGCGCTGGCAGCTACGGCCTTTGCCAAGCAGAAGAACCGTCGGGAGATCATTCCCTGCGTGTCCTCCATCGGTCCCGGGGCGATGAACATGGTTACCGCTGCCGGCTGTGCTACGGCGAACCGCATCCCGCTGCTGCTCCTGCCCGGCGATACCTTTGCATGCCGCCAGCCCGACCCGGTGCTGCAGCAGGCGGAGTTCTTCGACAGCTTCGGCCGCACGGTGACGGACGCCTTCCGCGGCGTTTGCCATTACTTTGACCGCATCGAGCGTCCGGAGCAGCTGATGACCGCTGCCCTCCATGCCATGCGCGTCCTGACCGATTCGGCGGATACCGGTGCTGTCTGCCTTGCCATGCCCCAGGATGTGGAGGGCGAGGCGTATGATTATCCGGCAGACTTCTTTCGCAAGCGCGTGTGGCATCTGGATCGCCGTCCGATGGCGCAAAGCCAGCTGACACGCGCGATGGAGATCCTCCAAAAGGCTGAAAAGCCGCTGGTCATTCTGGGCGGCGGTGTGCGCTATTCCGAGGCCGGAGACGCCCTGGCGGCTTTGTGCGAGGCGGCGAATATCCCCTTTGCCGAAACCCAGGCGGGCAAGGGGACGCTGCCGTGGACACATCCGCTGAACATCGGTGGCATCGGCGTGACGGGCGGCAAGGCGGCGAATGTCCTTGCGCCCCAGGCGGATGTGGTGCTGGCCGTCGGCACCCGCCTGACGGACTTTACCACCTCGTCCAAATGGCTGTTCCGGCAGGATGCGAAGTTCATCGGGCTGAACATCTGCCCCTTTGATGCGATCAAGATGGACGCGGAGGCCATTGTATGTGACGCCAAGGCCGGTTTGGAGGCCATGACGGATGCGCTGGAGGGCTACAAGTCCGGTTGGGGCGGGGAGGTCAGGGCCGCTGTGGACGAGTGGAACGCCATCGTGGATGCGCACTATGCCGCAGATGATCCCCGAGGCCTGAGTCAGACCCGGGCGCTGGGCGAGATCAACCGGTTCATGGCGGATACGGATATCGCCGTGGGTTCGGCAGGCAGTCTGCCGGGCGATATGCAGCGCCTGTGGCGCAGCGGGAAGCGCGATACCTATCATATGGAGTATGGCTTCTCCAACATGGGCTACGAAACCAACGGCGCACTGGGTGTGAAGCTGGCTGCGCCGGAGCAGGAGGTCTATGCCTTCTTTGGCGATGGCACCTACATGATGGCCCATTCGGAGCTGCTGACCTGCGTGCAGGAGGGCGTCCGCGTGCACTTCTGCCTGTTTGACAACAGCGGCTGGGGCTGCATCGAAAACCTGCAGAACAATCAGGGAAACGATACCTTCGGCACGGTGTTCCGCTTCCGCAACCCGAAAACCGGAGAATTGGACGGCGATATCATGCCTGTCGACTTTGCCAAAAATGCCGCTGCCTATGGCCTGGAGACCTATACCATCCGTACGGTGGAGGAGCTCCGCGCCGCTCTGAAGGAGGGCCGCGAGCAGCCGCTGCCGGTGCTCTACGACATCAAGGTGCTGCCCGGCTCCATGACGCCCGGCTACGAAAGCTGGTGGCGCGTCGGCGTGGCGGAAGTCTCCACCCAGCCCCGTGTGCAGGCGGCATACGAAGACCTGATAGCCCACGTCAAGCAAACCAGGGAATTTTAAGCACCGAAGGAACACAGGAAAGATTGCGAAAAGGGGTTCGCGGGGGCATTGTTCGGAGCGGCTCCCCAGTGGGGAGTTCGCCGCGGGCGAAAGCGAGGGACGATGTGGGATGAACGCGTCCCTAAGCGGGAAGCAAGGGCAGCGCCCTTGCCGGAGCCAGAGACCCCTCATCAAAAAGGAGGACAAAACATGCTTGATCCCAAAAAAGTAAGGCTTGCCATCGCCCCCATCGGCTGGACGAACGATGATCTGCCTGATCTGGGCGCGGAGAATACCTTTGAGCAGTGCGTGAGCGAAATGGCGCTGGCGGGCTTCAAGGGCAGCGAGATTGGCAACAAGTATCCGCAGGACGTGGCGGTGCTCAAGCACAAGCTGGACGTGCGCGGGCTTCAGATTTGCAATGCGTGGTTTTCCACGCTGTTCACCTCCGAGCCCTATGAGGTGACGATCCGCAACTTCATTGTGCACCGTGACCGCCTGCACGCGCTGGGGGCGAAGGTCATCGGCGCGTCGGAGCAGGGCAATTCCATCCAGGGCAAGCCGCTGAATATCTTTGGCGCGGATAAGCCCGTGTACACCCGGGAGCAGTGGGAGACCATCGCCCGCGGCTACAACGAGCTGGGCGCGCTGGCGCAGGAGAAGGGCATGACGCTGACCTGCCATCACCACATGGGTACCGGCGTGCAGACGGCAGAGGAGATCGATACCTTCATGTCCCTGATCGACCCGGAGAAGGTGTTCCTCCTTTTTGACTCCGGCCACCTGACCTTTGCGGGCATCGATCCCGTGCCGGTGCTGGAGAAGTACATCAGCCGCATCAGGCATGTGCACCTCAAGGATGTGCGCCTGTCCATCCGCGATCAGGCCCGCGCGGAAGGCTGGAGCTTCCTGCAGGCGGTGCGCGAGGGCGTGTTCACCGTGCCGGGCGATGGCGATGTTGATTTCGCGCCCATCTTCGATATCCTTGAAAAGAGCGGCTACGAAGGCTGGGTGGTTGTCGAGGCGGAGCAGGACCCCGCCAGGGCCAATCCCTTTGAGTATGCCGTGAAGGCACGCAAGTACATCGCTGAGAAAACGGGGCTGTGAGCCATGACTGACCTTGAACTGGCGCTGCGGTATGCGCCGCTGATTCACTACGATATCGACGAAACCATCCCTCTGCGGAAGGTGGGCTATACCATCTTCCGTGAGGGACGGCGCAGCGATTCCTTCCCCAAACGTGAGGTCGTGCCGGAAAAGGGCGGGTTTGTGATCGAATATGCCCTGTTCTGGGACTATGACATTCAGCACATGTACGATCTGGAGCACATCTGGGTCTACGTGACGCAGGAGCGCGTCACCCGGGCGGAGGGCAGCTTCCACGGGAAGTACCTGACGCTGTGGGAGGAGGGCATGCCCTTTGCGCTCCCGGTGGAAGAAGGCCATGTGCATGCCTTCTGTCAGCCGGGGAAGCATGCCTTTTTACCCCATGGGCAGCTGTTCCGCCTCATCCCCGGATGGCGGGAGTGCTGCGGCGAGCTCGCGGGCGGCGCGGTGCTGGTGGGCGGTCCCTTTGCCAGCCTTTATCAGCCGACCCCGGAGGACGACCAACGCTGTGCCCGCTACATTCGCGAAAACCTCACCTTCACTCCTTCGCTCGTCTTCACAGCCGGACAAAGGCTGGAAGATGCTGCGCTGTGTTCCTGGGAGGACTTGAAGGCGTGGATTCCACGGAGGATTGCGGAGCTGTGCGAGGCAAGGGGCTCTGCTCTCTGACCCGGGGAGGGCGCTGCCCTCTGCCCGGGAGGGACGCTGTCCCTGTACCCTGCTCAGGAGTCATTCATCCAACATCGTCCCTCGCTTGCGCCCGCAGCCTGCACGTGCCCTTGCGGCAGCGGGAGGCGGCCCGGGAGTAAGTGGGGACTGACGGATGAGGCCCCGCGTATGCAGACGCGCCCCAAAGCAGAATGATTCAATCTCCCAAAGGCACATGGCAAAAGGCTCTCCCTGGGGCGCGAGGCGTAAAAAACATGCCACTGGCATGGGGTAATCTATGATTGCAACTGAGAGGGTTCGCGCCTCACCGGTATAACAAAAGCCGCTGTGAAGAAAAATCACAGCGGCTCTTTCGTATTCACTTGTTCTCCGCCATCCTCGCCATGAGCAATGCCTCGATCTCCTCAAGGCCTGCGGACAGACCGGACAGGCTGAACAGCGTCTTCACACACCAGAGGATGCTCTCGGCCCGTTCATCAGCGCGGCTTGCATCCGGGGTGACCAGGAGCAGCAGATGATCCAGCGCGTCCATCATGGATTGCGGGCTGATGGTAACGGGGAGGAAGAACGTCGTTTCATCATCCGCGCCGGAGGGCGGGCAGGGGAGGACCTGGTCGGGCTGGCCGGTGGTCAGCCATGCCGTCGATACGCCGAAGGCGTCGGCCACAGCGTGCAGGAAGCCGCTGATCTGGCCGGGCGTGAGGCAGCTGTACAGGTCAGCGGGCGCGTGCTCCATGACCTCCGCCAGCCAGAGGGGCTGGTTGATCCGCTGCGCAAAGGTGAGAGGAGACAGGCCTTTGGCGCGGCGGAGGAGCGCAAGGCGCGCACCCGTTTCCTGCGGGCTGAAAGGAGAATTGCTTGCTGTCATATCGTTGCTCTGGCGGGGTCGGCGCAGCGGACTGCGCAGGGAAACACGGACTTATTGGACGGTGATCTGGCCGCTGGTGTATGTCTTGGTTTCGGTGCTGCCGTTCAGCGTGGAAAGGAACGTCACATTCACCCGATACGTCTCCCCCGGCACGCCATAGAAGTAGCGGCTGAAGGAGTAGGTGATCATGTTGCTGCCTGTTTCGCCGGTCAGCAGGCCGGAGACGTCTTCCCAGTTGCCATCATCGTCCAGACGCTGCACCGAATAGCTCGCCACGCCCAGCTGGCTGCACAGGCCCGTGCCGGTGGTGGTGAACATGATCATGACCGTACCGCCGCCCTCGTCGGTGAGGCTGGCGCCGTAGCTGGAGAAATAGTTGCTGTTGCGGGGCATGACGCCCTCCGCCAGCGCACCCGCGAAAATACCGGTCAGCAGCATCATCATTGCCATGGTCAGGGACAGGCGCTTCTTCATGGTGAATGTTCCTTTCAGTTCGTGTCTTGCATAATGGTGGATTCGACGATTCGGGTCAGCTCATCCTCGGTGACGGGGCCCGTGATGAAGTAATGGGCCTTTTCAATCACCCAGGATGCGGACAGCATCCCCTGATCCGTGTTGTGGTAATAGGCGACCTCCTGACCGGCCAGGATTCTTACGTCCGGGTTTGACAGCGTCCGCTCATACTCGAAGTTCGAAACGGTCTTTTCATTCCGGAAGAAGGTCGTAGTCAGGATGCATGCGCCCTCGTCGGCCAGATAGGCCACGGTCATCACAGCCGTGTTGTCATCCGCGTACAGCGACCCCTGCAGGAAGGCAAAGCGCTCGGGCATCCACGACGGCTGCACGGGGTAGCTGTCGAAGGTCTGCGGGCAGTCTGCCAGCGTGGCGTACACCTGCTGGCTGATCCCGGTGGGCGCATCGCTGTAAGCAGTGCCATCCCTGGTGACGGGCGGCTCGGTGGCCTGGTTGTTGCTGTACAGGCTGAAGGTTTCTGCCACAGGCCTGAGCAGCCGGAGCACCTGTTCCCAGTGGAAGGCTTCCGCCGTGCCGTAGGTGGCAAAGACGGCGGCAACGGCCAGCACCACAATCGCGGCAATGCGGCCGACCTTCTGCACGATGGGCGGCAGGGCCTTCTTGCCGGACGCTGCCTCAAGCTGCGCCCAGGAGGCACGGATCTCTTCCTCCGTGGGTTCATGCTCATCCAGCAGCGCCAGCAGAGCGTCCACAAGGGCTGCGTCGATCTCTTCCTCCGGCTTGGCCAGCTCCTGATCGAGCAGTTTTTCCATGTCCGCCTGCGTCATGTCCGCTTCCGGGTCGTTCTGTAAGCGTTTGACGATCTCCAGTTTCTCGTTGTGGTTCAACATTTTTCAACGCTCCATTCTCTATATGTCTGCAAAAGCCGGTTTTATTACACGTCGCTGTTATTTTTTTCGCTTTTTTTCAACTTTTTTCGACAACGGAAAACCCGGACACGCACAGCGTTTTCACTCATGTACATACGCCGGGCGATTTCCTTCACGGGCGTTTTCTCAATGTAGTATTCCTTCAGGAGCAGCCAGTCCTCTTTGGAGAGGCTCTGCTCCAGCGTCATTTCCAGGTCGCTCACATCGGTCTGATCATTTTCTGCGTTAAATAAAAATAGCGACCGGTCGGCCCGGACGTCAAGCTTGTTCTGCACGTACCGCTGCTGGGTATGCTGGCGGGAGAGAGTGGATCGATTGTAATTCTGACAAAGGCGTGTTGCCGTGGTGATCAGCCAGCCGGTCGGGTTGGGGTGTTTATGCAGATCCTTCTTCTTCAGCGCCCGTGCGAAGACTTCCTGCGTGATATCCTCCGCATCTGCCACGTGGCCGACGCTTGCATAAAGCTGTCGCCGCACATGGCGCAGCACCAGCGCGTAATTTTCCGCATGCAGCCTGCTCATCCACTCATTATCAATCATGGTGAATTTTGACTCCTCTCAAATGCAATGTTCGTATGTAATGCTCGTGCAGCATTGGTGATATGACATGAGTACCGGCGCAACAATACCATCAATTTCATTGTACCATGCGTTGGAAGAAAATACAAGAGAAAGCACATGAAAAAAACGGCGGCAGGTGCGCATTTGCACGATTTGGTGCAAAAACATCCAAAGAACGAATCATTTTTAAAAAGATGAAAAAAAGATTCGGAAATTCGCCAAAAACCCTTGCAAAGACGGGCTTGCAGGCGTATACTATCAACGTTTCATTCCCTTTCAAATGCTGAGAAACGGAGAGGATCGACATGGAGAATCTGAAGCTTGTTTATACCGGTAAGACCAAGAATGTGTATGCGCTGGAGAATGGCAACTACCTGCTCAAGTTCAAGGATGACTGCACCGGCAAGGACGGCGTGTTCGATCCCGGCGAGAATTCCGTTGGCCTGACCATCGAGGGCGTGGGCGATGTGAACCTGCGCATGTCCATCTACTTCTTCGAGAAGATCAACGCCGCGGGCATCCTGACCCACTATGTCAACGCCAACCTGGAGGACACCACCATGGAGGTGCTTGCTGCCAAGCCCTTCGGCCATGGTCTGGAAGTCATCTGCCGTCACAAGGCCGTGGGCTCCTTCATCCGCCGCTATGGCGATTATATCGAGAACGGCGCAGATCTGCCCGCTTATGTCGAAATGACCTTCAAGAACGACGCGCTGGGCGATCCCCTGGTCACCAAGGATGCGCTGGCGGCCCTGGGCGTCATGACCGAGGAGCAGTACGACACCGTGAAGGAAATGACCCAGAAGATCACCCAGATCGTCGCGGACGATCTGAAGGAGAAGGGCCTCGTCCTCTACGATATCAAGTTTGAGTACGGCTACGACAAGGACGGCAAGGTCATGCTGATCGACGAGATCGCCTCTGGCAACATGCGCGTCTACAAGGATGGCGAGTACATCGACCCGATGACGCTGTCCAAGCTGTTCTTCGCTTAATTCAAAACGAACCCCGGAGGCGCCTGCGCGGTGCTTCCGGGGTTTTGTGTCATCATGCAGAGGCGGAAGCGCCTCTTTTTTACTTTTGCAAATCGCAATTTTAAGATAGTTATGCGCAAAAGGAAAACTGGATTCCGCCCTCTGCCTGTGCTATAATGGGGGCATGAAAGCAACTGTCGCCTTCATGCGCAATTCCAAGGCGGAAATGGGGAGGTCGATATCGTTGAAATCGTTGGAGCAGCATGTGCTGCCATCGTCTGATTACTATAACTTCTCGCCCAGCGCGCTGGCAAGGGAGCATCTGCTGCACGTGCTGTGCGTGGGAGAATTCCGCTACGAGGCAGGGTATGATCTGCAGCGAGCGGATTTTGACAGCTACCTGCTGGAGGTCATCCTTGATGGATGGGTGAATATTGAAACAGAGGGCGAGCAGCTGACCGCCCATACCGGTCAGGCGGTGCTGATCGACTGCAACAAGCCCCACCGGTATCACTCGGACGTGGGCTGGCACGCCGTGTGGGTGCATTTTGACGGACCGGCAGCAGCGGGATACTTCAATCTGGTGCTGCGCCAGAATGGGCGGGTGTTCACCACCCACCGCCAGCACAGCATCTATGAGGCCATCCGCGAAATCCTGATGATGTTCCGCAGCCAGCAAACGCTGAGCGAGCCGAAGATGGCCCTGCACCTGACGCAGGCCCTCACCGCCATGACGGAGCCCGCCGTGCCCGAGCCTGCGCAGGATCGCTTCGGGCTTATCGACCAGGCGGTGGCCAGCATCAGCCAGCGCATCGGTGCAGAACCCACGGTGGCACAGCTGGCGAAGATGGTGGGCCTGAGCGAGTACCACTTCATCCGTGTGTTCCGCGAGACCATGGGCGTGACGCCGGGACAGTACGTCATCGCCACCCGCATGAGCCACGCTAAATACCTGCTCAAAACCACAGCCCTGCCCATTGCGGAGATCGGCAGCATGGTGGGCTATGCCTCGGAGAGCATGTTCTCCGCAGCCTTCAAGAGAACCCAGGGCGTCACGCCCAGCCAATACAGAGCCGGCAAGCTGCCGGGATCACAGGAGGAAAACCGATGATGAACACAGCCAGCATCCGCGTGGAGACGGTCAATATCCCTACCTACGGCATCGGCCAGGCGGATAAGAATCCCATGTTTCTGGAAAAGCGCGTCTATCAGGGTTCCAGCGGCAAGGTGTATCCGCTGCCCGTGGTGGATAAAATCCTCGATGAAAAGGCGGACAAGCCTTACACTGCCGTGTTCCTGGAGAACGACTACATTCAGGTAATGGTGCTGCCGGAGCTGGGCGGACGCATCCAGCGCGCGCTGGACAAGACCAACGGCTACGACTTTGTGTACTATAACGAGGTCGTCAAGCCCGCGCTGGTGGGCCTGACCGGTCCGTGGATCTCCGGTGGTATCGAGTTCAACTGGCCCCAGCATCACCGCCCGACGACCTTCGCCCCGGTGGACTGGCGCGTCGTGGAGAACGCGGACGGCAGCAAGTCCGTGGAGCTCTCCGAGGTAGACCAGATGTATGGCACCAAAGGTAAAATGACCTTCACCATCTATCCGGACAAGGCGTATATCGAAATCAAGGGTCAGCTCTACAACCGCACCAATCTGCCCCAGACCTTCCTGTGGTGGGCGAATCCCGCCGTGGCGGTCAATGATGACACCCAGTCTGTCTTCCCGCCGGATACAACGGCGGTCTACGACCACGGCAAGCGCGACGTGAGCGCCTTCCCCATCGCCACGGGCGTGTATTATAAGCATGACTACTCCGCAGGCGTGGATATCAGCCGTTACAAGAACATCCCCGTGCCGACCTCCTACATGTGCGCGGGCAGCGATTACGACTTTGTAGGCGGCTATGACTACGGCGTGGAGGCGGGCATATTGCATATTGCCGATCATCATGTCAGCCCCGGCAAGAAGCAGTGGACCTGGGGCAACGGCGACTTTGGCCAGGCGTGGGACCGCAACCTGACGGACGAAAACGGCCCCTACATCGAGCTGATGACCGGCATGTACTGCGATAACCAGCCGGACTTCACCTGGCTCAAGCCCTTTGAGGAGAAGACCTTCACCCAGTATTTCATGCCCTACAAGAAGTGCGGCTATGTCAAGAACGCCAGTCGCGAGTGCGTCCTGAACCTTGATGTGCAGGACGCCACGGCGCATATCACCGTGTACACCACCCAGGCCTTCAAGGCGGCCCGCGTAGTGCTGACGGCAGAGGGCGTGCCGGTATACGATCATGTCTGCGACCTGAGCCCTGTGGAGGTGCTGGAGGCCGCTGTGAACGTGCCCGTTCCCGAAACGGCGCTGACGCTGACGGTATACGCCGCTTCCGGGCGCAGGCTGCTTGCCTACACGCCTCAGGAGAAAACGATCGAGTCCATTCCCGATCCCATGCCTCCGGCGAAGCTCCCACATGAGATCATCACGGGCGAGGAGCTCTACCTGACCGGCCTGCACCTGGAGCAGTACCGTCATGCCACCTACCTGCCTGATCCTTACTACCTCGAGGCTCTCAAGCGCGACCCCGGCGACAGCCGTGCGAACAATGCCTACGGTCTGCTGCTGCTGCGCCGCGGCCAGTTTGAAAAGGCGGAGAAATATTTCCGTGCCGCCATCGAGCGCATCACCAGCCGCAACCCCAACCCCTACTGCTCCGAGGCGTACATGAACATCGGGTTGTGCCTGCGCTATCAGGGCCGGGAGGACGAGGCCTACGACGCCTTCTTCAAGGCCACCTGGACGGCGGCAGAGCAGGAGACCAGCTACTACCATATCGCCTGCATTGACTGCAGGCGCGGTGAATATACCCTGGCGCTGGAGCACATCGATCGCAGCCTGGTGAAGAATTATCACAACCTCAAGGCTCGTGCGCTCAAGGGCATGATCCTCGACAGCCTTGGCCGCGAGGAGGAAGCCGCCGCATGGTACGAGGAGAACCTGAAGCTGGATGCGTTTGATTACGTGTCCCGCATCGAATCCGGCGACATCGACGGTGCGCTGGCCATGATGAACGGCCGCGTCAGCAGCTTCATCGAGTGCGCGATTGACTATGCCGAGGCTGGCTACTTTGCCGATGCGGTGGATATCCTCCGCCGCTGCCCCATGGAACACCCCATGGTGCACTACTATGCGGCCCTGTACACCGGTGATCAGGAGGAACTGACCGCTGCGGCAAGCTGCTCCAGCCTGTACTGCTTCCCCAACAAGCTGGAGGATATCGCCGCGCTGCGCTACGCCATGGCGCATAACTCTGCCGATGCGAAGGCTCCTTATTACCTCGGCTGCCTGTGGTATGACAAGCGCCAGTATGACGAGGCGATCGCCTGCTGGGAGCGCAGCGCCGGAACGGACGACGCTTTCCCCACGGTGTGGCGTAATCTGTCCCTGGCCTATTTCAACAAGCGCGGCGACAGGGAAACCGCCCGCATCTGTATGGAGCGCGCCTATGGGCTGGATGAGTCCGACGCCCGCATCCTGCTGGAGCTGGATCAGCTCTACCGCAAGCTGGGCATGGGCATTGACGAGCGCTTTGCCTTCCTGGACGCGCATAAGGAAGTTGTCTTCAAACGCGATGACCTCTACGTGGAATACTGCACGCTCCTCAACGACATGGGCCGCTGCGCAGAAGCCCTTGACCTCATCATGGCCCACAAGTTCCACCCCTGGGAGGGCGGCGAAGGCAAGGTGACCACCCAGTACGCCGTGGCGCTGACCCAGCTGGCACGCCAGGCGCTGGAGGAGGGCGACGCTGTCAGGGCCAGGGAGCTGCTGGAGCGCGCGCTGGTCTTCCCCCACAATTTAGGCGAGGGCAAGCTGGAGGGCGCGAAGGACAACAACATCCACTACTACCTGGGCCTTGCCGAGCGCGCGCTGGGCAATGAGGAGGCGGCGCTGCGCCACCTGGAGCTGGCTGCCGCCGGCGACGAAGAGCCCGCAGGCATGATGTACTACAACGACCAGCCTGCTGACCTGATTCTGTATCAGGGTCTTGCCAACCGCGTCCTGGGCCGCCAGGAGCGCGCGCGCAGCCGCTTCCACAAGCTGATCTCCTATGCGGAGAAGCACTATTACGACGAGGTCAGGATCGACTACTTTGCCGTATCCCTGCCAGATCTGCAGCTCTTTGATGAAGACCTGACCGTCCGCAACCGTGCCCATTGCGAGTATCTGATTGCGCTGGGCAGTTATGGTCTGGGCGATATGGCGCGGGCTGCGAAGTGCTACGACGCGGTGCTGGCCATTGACTGTGCGCATCAGGGCGCGGTGCTGCATCGCCAGCTGCTGTGAAAGGAGGATGCACCATGCGTATCATCGACCTGAGCGGAATATGGCAGTGCGCCATTCCCGGCATGACAAAGCCCATCGCCATTCCCGGCACCCTTGACCAGAGCGGCATCGGATACCAGGATGTGGGTGGGAAGAAATGGCATCCTGATACGGACACCAATGCTGCCCTGTACCAGACGGACGGCGGCATTCAGACCCGCCTCACCCGTGTGGTGACCTGCGAGGGTGCGGCGCATATCACCCGCACGCTGGACTGGGAGGTTCCTGCCAGTGGGAGGCTGTTCCTGGAGGTGGAGCGCAGCCGTCACCTGTCGCTGTGCCTGAATGGGCAGATGGTTCCTCCCCTCGGGGAATGCTCTGTCAGCACGCCCTATGTGTTTGAGGTCACAGGGCGCATGACAGGACACGACGAGATCGACTTTATCGCCGACAACAGCTATCCCGGCTGGCCCCATGATGCGATTGTGTTTTCTTCCGCCGCAACGGACGAAACCCAGACCAACTGGAACGGCTTGCTGGGCTATGTGCGCCTGCGGGAGGAGGAGGAAACCTGTCTGCGGGGCGTGCGGGCATATCCCCATGGCGATATGCTGGATGTGTGTGTGGAGACCGATGCGCTGGATTCAGGCGATGCTGTGCTTTCCCTGTCCAGCGCGGCGCTCAGAGCAGGCGTCAGCCAGATGGTGCACGTGAAAGCAGGCGTGCAGGAGGTGTGGCTCCGGGATCTGCCGCTGGCTTCTGACATTCGCCGCTGGGACGAGGAAGAGGGCAACCTTTACGAGCTCTCTGCCACGCTGGGGGGCAGTACCAGCACAGTGCGCTTCGGCGTGCGCGATTTTCGGGCGGAGAAGGGCTTTCTGACCCTCAACGGCCGCCGCATCTTCCTGCGCAGCGAGGCCAACTGCGCCGTGTTCCCGGAAGAGGGCCATCCGCCGATGAACGTCGAGCGCTGGCGCGAGGTGCTGGCAACCTATCGCAGCTATGGCGTGAACTGCATGCGCTTCCACAGCCACACGCCGCCGGAGGCCGCTTTCATCGCCGCAGACGAGATGGGCATGCTCATGCAGCCTGAACTGAGTCACTGGAATCCGGAAACGGCCTTTGAATCCGAGGAAAGCTATGCTTACTACACCGCCGAGCTGCGTGGAACGCTGCGTCATCTGGCGAATCACCCGTCCTTCGTGACGCTGACCTTTGGCAACGAGTTGGCCAGCGGTGATCTTGGCCACAGCCGCATGGAGGCGCTGCTGGCGCTTTCCCGCACGCTTGATCCGACACGTCTCTACGCCTGCGCCTCCAACGCCCATTATGGCTGGTATGGCTATGCGGACAGCAGTGACTTCTACACCTCCTCCAGCCTGCGCCAGCATCATCTGCGAGCGACCTTTGCCAACATGGAGGGTTATCTCAATCATGACTACCCCAATGCCAGGCACGACTACGATGAGACGATGCGCCTCTTCCGCTGCGAGAGCGACAAGCCGGTGGTGTCCTTTGAGGTGGGCCAGTTCGAGGTGCTCCCGGATTTCGACGAGATCGATGATTTCAAGGGCGCAACCCGGGCGGTGAACTATGAGATCATCCGGCGAAAGGTGATCGATAACGGCTTGATGGACACCTGGAAGCAGCAGGTGGAGGCCACGGGTGAACTGTCCAACCTCTGCTACCGTGAGGAGATCGAGGCAGCCATGCGAACGCAGAGTATGAGCGGTATCTCCCTCCTGGGCATTCAGGATTTCCCCGGTCAGGGAACTGCCCTGGTGGGGATGCTCAACGCGCATCTGCAGGCCAAACCTTATTCCTTCGCGCAGGCAGAGCGCTTCCGTTCCTTCTTCCGCAGCGTGCTGCCGCTGGTGCTTCTGGAGAAGTACACCTACGAATCCACCGAAACGCTGACGGCCCGGGTAAAGCTGGCGAACTACGGAAAAATGTCCATTTCCGGCATGCCGCAATGGACGCTGGAGGGCGAGGGCGTCAAGCTGTCCGGTGCGCTGATGGAGGTCACGGCTCCTGTCGGCGGCCTGACAGAGCTGGGGAGAATCAGTATTCCGCTGCATGGAGTCCGCCGCGCTGCCAGGCTGGCGCTAACTGTCCGCCTGGGCGATGCGGTGAATACCTACCCCGTGTGGGTCTATCCGCCTGTCGCACCTGCCTGTCCTGCAAACGTCCACGAATGCCGCACCCTCGATGACGAGGCGCTTGCGGTGCTGTCCGGCGGCGGCACGGTTTATCTCTCGCCTGACAGCACGAAGGAAGCCCTGCCGGACTCTATTCAGGCCCAGTTCTCCACGGATTTCTGGTCGGTGGGAACCTTCCCCGGCCAGGAGGGCGGCATGGGACAATTGATCGACGCTGCCCATCCCGTCTTCGCCTCCTTCCCCACGGAAACCCACACCAACTGGCAATGGTGGCCCATGGCATCCCAGCGCGCGATGATCCTTCCGCGCCGGATGCAGGCCATCATCACCGAGATGGACAGCTACGCCTACCTGCGCCCGATGGCCAAGCTGCTCGAATGCCGCTGTCATGGCGGTCATCTGATGATCTCCTCCATGGGATTGCAGAATCTGCAGCAATACCCCGAGGCACGGGCGCTGCTGGCGGGGATCTATGCTTATCTGGGTTGTGCGCACATGCCGGAGCAGGAAATGACGGTGGAAGAAGTGCGGGAAAGGGTGCGATAATTTTCCTCGCCAAATGATTGAGGAGAGCCAGCGAGAGGCTCTCCTCGTTTTTCAAAGTGTGCATCTTGTCAATGGATAGGCAACTGAAAACTACAACGTTTTCGACAGTAAAACATTCCCAATATAAGGCTTTTGCTATTGACGCAGAGGCTGAACTGTGGTTTAATAAGAGTGACTGAGTCTGCCCATCTGGAACAGGCCGGTTACACGCTTCGGATGCTGTTGGGCAGCATTCCCAAGAGGAATTTGCCCCCGGTTCGCGAATTGAAATAAGGCAATATCGCATATTCACGAGCCTTGCACATGGCATATGCATCATAGCGGCAAGGCTCGTTTCCCGAAGACAAAAGAAGATGACAGGGAGCTGGATTGATTGAATACACAGGTACCCTTGCGCCGACGCGGCTATCGCCATTCCCGTCTGCTGGCGTTTTATGACGGGCTGATCCTTCTCATCGTCAGCCTGGTGATGCTGTTCCTTTATCCCAGCAGCGTTACCGGACTTGGCCTGCTGCAGATCGCGGTGAATACCGTCCTGGCGCTGGTGTGCATCATTGGCATGCGCTTTTTGCTGAGGATTTACGTTTTCGTCTGGCGTTACAGCCGTACATCGCTTTATATCCGGCTGCTGCTGGCTGATTTCTGGGGCGGACTGGTCTGGCTGGTGATCAACAAGCTGGCGCCCAATACAGGACTGTCGAGCATTCATCTGCTGTCCATCGTGGCGCTCAACGCCCTGCTGTCCACGGGTGCACGCCTTCTGTACCAGTACCTCTACGATTACAATACCAAGGAATCTCCCATCGCCAATCTGTTGCGCAGCGTGCTGCATGTGCTGACCGGCATCAAGATCGAGCCGGCGGCTCCGGAACATGCGGTTGTGTCCAGCCGTCGCATCAACATTGCGGTTGTGGGTGCTGGCCGTGTGGGCGTTATGCTGGCGGAGGAGCTGATGAAGAACCCTTCTGCGGCCTACGAGCCCCGCTGCTTTATCGACATCGACAGCGAGAAGATCGGCCGCAACATCAACGGCATCCCGGTGCTGGCAGAGGCGGAGGCCACGCAGGAGGTGCTGGCGACCTTCCCCATCCAGGAGATCGTCTTTGCCCTGCCGGATATGGACGCTGAGCGCAAGCGTCAGCTGTACGAGCAGTACAAGGAGACCGGCTGCAAGATCAAGGTCTACGATTACGCCAATCCCCAGAAGATATCCAGCGGCAAGCGCCGCCTGCGTGAATTCAACATCGAGGAGCTGCTGTTCCGTCAGCAGAAGGACTTCATCGATCCGGCGACCCGCAGCTACTACACGGGGAAGACCATCCTGATCTCCGGCGGCGGCGGCTCCATCGGCAGCGAGCTGTGTCGTCAGATCGCTCAGATGAAGCCCAGGAGGCTCATCATCCTTGATGTGTACGAAAATGGCGCTTACGACATCCAACAGGAGCTGAAAATCATCTACGGAAAGCAGTTAGACCTGGTGGTGGAGATCGTATCGATCTGCGACAGGGAGCAGCTGGAGGCCGTATTTGAGCGTAACCGTCCGCAGGTGGTGCTGCACGCAGCAGCGCACAAGCACGTGCCGCTGATGGAGCGCAACTGCGTGGAGGCTGTGAAGAACAACGTGTTCGGCACGCTGAACATTGTCGAAACCGCAGAGAAGTACGGCGTGGAGAAATTCACGATGATCTCCACGGACAAGGCGGTCAATCCGACCAACGTCATGGGCGCCACCAAGCGCATGTGCGAGATGATCGTGCAGAGCAGAAAGGGCACCAGGACAAACTTCTCCGCCACGCGCTTTGGCAATGTGCTGGGCAGCAACGGCAGCGTGATCCCGCTGTTCCGGCGGCAGATCGCCAACGGCGGCCCCATCACCCTGACGGACATGCGGATTATCCGCTACTTCATGACCATCCCCGAGGCGAGCCAGCTGGTGCTGACTTCCGGCGCCATGGCGAAGAACGGCGAGCTCTACGTTCTGGACATGGGCAAGCCAGTCAAGATCCTGGAGCTGGCAGAGAACATGATCCGCCTGTCGGGCCTGGAACCTTACAAGGATATCTCCATCATCGAAACCGGCCTCCGCCCGGGCGAGAAGCTCTACGAGGAGCTGCTTATCAAGACGGAAGAGCTGGACAAGACGGACAACAGCATGATCTTCATCGAGCGCGACGAGCCGCTGACGGGTGACATCATCCAGCAGAAGCTGGAGGTGCTGCGCCAGGCGGTGGCAACCGGCGATGACGATGCAGTGCGTGCTGCGCTGCATCAGGTCGTTCCGACGTTCAGGACGCCGGAGGAGGTTAATGCGCAGGCCAATAGGGCTGATGAGATGAAGATGGTTAAGGATGCTGCGGCGGTTGGGTGATATCTTCTGTGGTGTCAGGTGGTTAACGGTTTTCAGACATAAAAGCACCAGACTCATCCTGTCATTCGTCTCCTTTGGATTACCCTTCACCTGTGATCAGTAAGCCATCACCTATTTCCAGGAGGGACAGAAGCATGGATTTGGTAACCGGCATTTCGGTTTTCGTGCTTCTGGCTGCCCTGCTGCTGCCATTTCTGGCGCATGTTCTGCGTCGTCATCCGAGATGGCTGGCGGCGGCTAAGTATGTGATTCTGGGCGTTTATATTCTGGCGAATCTGTATGAAACAATTCTCTTCCGTGCCGTGCAGCCGAATCGGCGGGCGGAGTGGGAACTGCTGTGGTCATATCGCGCATCGCTTGCCTTTCCGGATGGGCTGATGAGCCTGCTCAACGGCAGCGTTGAGGTGACGATGCCGTCCCTGCTGGAGGAGATCATCCTGAATATTCTGCTGTATATTCCCATGGGATATCTGCTGCCCTTTACCTTTAAGCGGCTGAAGGCCTGGCATGTGGTGCTGATCGCTCTCCTGTGCAGTGTGGTGACGGAGGTGTCGCAGCTGGTGTTCCGCATCGGCTGGTTTGAGTATGATGATATGCTCAACAATACCATGGGCTGTGTGCTGGGGCTGATCCTGTACGGACTGCTGATGCGCCGGCCTGTGCGGAAGGGGGCGCAGGTATGAAGTGGCAGCGGATGCTGCTGTGGCTCTGCGTGATTGCGGTGGCTGTGGGTATCTTCTGTTTTTCTGCGCAGAATGGCCCTGCCTCCTCCGCAGCGAGCGATGCGGTGGCAGAAGTTATCATTCAGGTTATTGATCCTGACTTTGATCAGCTTTCAACTCAGGCACAGGGCAGCGTTTTCAGCTTCGTCAAGAAGCTGGTGCGCAAGGGTGCGCACTTCACGGAGTTCGCGGTGCTTGGGTTCTTTGTGCGCTTGCTGATTAACAGCTACGGGCTGCGTTGGGGCAGTCGTCTGGCTTGGCTCGCAGGTACGCTGTACGCCTGTACGGACGAGCTGCATCAGCTGTTTGTGGCTTCCCGCGCGGCCATGTGGCAGGATGTGCTGCTGGATAGCTGCGGTGTGGCTGCGGGTGTCATGCTCGCTCATGCGGTGCTGGTGCTGATATCCCGCGTGCGCCAGAAGAAAGCCGGGAACGCCGGCTGATTCCACGAAACAAAAAGAGAAGATGCTATGACAAAAGATCGCCGCAACCGTGCAGTACGGATGCTGAAATGCATCATACTGGCGGTTCCGGCGATCTTGCTGCTTCTTCCGGTGCTGATGAGCGACCAAAAGCCTCAGAGCGATCACTATATCTCCCGGCAAATCAGCGATACGATTCTGCCGATTGTGACCCTTGCGCCGGATTCTTTTCTGAACACATCCGATGCAAGGGCGTTGGAGGAGCTGCCCGGCATCGGCGAGGTGATCAGCCAGCGAATGGTGGAAACAAGGCAAGCCATCGGTGGCTTTGACATACCGGAGGATCTTCTTCTGGTGAAGGGCATCGGAGAAAAGCGGCTGCAGGAGATCATCGATTATCTGTGGCCGCAGGAATAGAAATCTCCATGCCGGAAGGAACCGGCATCACAAGGCACGAAACTCATGGTATAATAGAGGCAGCGGAGAAGATGCCGCTTTTAATGGGCAAGGAGCTCGGAATAGAAATTGTCTAAAGGCTCTCTCATTGCACCACGAATTGTCCAGCAAGAGAATGCAGAAGAACGTAAAGAAAAATAAGGAAAGACAGAGAGCCGCGCCGCTGTACGACCATGGGAGGAATGAACATGGAGAAAGTATACGAGCGTTGCTGTGGTATCGACATCCATAAGAAGGTCATTGTGGCCTGCTTGCGGATCAGGAACAAGAAGGAGATACGGGAGTTTGGAGGGAGCACCCGTGAACTGCTCAAGCTGACAGACTGGCTGCAGGAGAACGAGTGCGAAATGGTGGCAATGGAAAGC
>JAFUOR010000074.1 GCA_017481825.1 Clostridia bacterium | reverse complement strand
TTACCACAAACGAGCCGCAGCTATATGTATTAGGCGGTGAAACCACCCTTTACATCTTAAATCATGATTTACAATCGAATTACTGTCCCCCGCGATCTCATCGTCGCGGGAGAGCCTTTCATACAGTGCGGTGATCCGCTGGTCAGCCTGCTTGGCAACCATAGATGGTGCTCCTTTCAGACTGGCGGCTCATTTGTGGTACTTTGATTATACCACAATTCCCGTAAATGTCCAGCATATCATGCCGGACCAGTCGCATCAGTTTTTCTTCAAAGGACTCGGTGCTCTGGGACGAACAGTGGATATTCGCCTGGTAAAGGGTATTGCCGAGCTTTCGGCTGAAACTAAAGGTTTTCTTCTCCATTCAATGCTCTCTTTCCGGAAATGTGGGAATGATATCGTGTCACTCATGGCGTCTATCATCGTTTTGTTTCCTTTCATTTTTTCAATGCTTTGGTGTCGTGTTGGTGTGGCTTTTCAGCCATTGGATCAGGTCGTTCTTCATGACCAGCTTGCGTCTGCCGATGTGCAGCGTTGGGAAATCCTCGCTGCTGAGCAGATTGTAGGCTCCTGCCCGCGAGATCCGCAGGGCGGAGGCGATCTGTGCGGCATCCAGGATGTCCGGCAGATCGTCGAAAATCAGATAGCTCATGCTTATGCTTCTCCTTTCCCGCATACAAAAAGCAGCCACGGCGAGCGTGACTGCTGATATGCGTATGATGTTGTTACTTGATGTGGGTGGCAAGAAAATCACTGTACTCGGCAGAGACGAAATCCGTATACTCCGCAGCAATCTTGTCGAGCCGCTTCTTGACGGCGCTGGCGGTCTTGTAGCCAACTGCATCGGCAATTTCCTGCAGGGTGTGGTCATCATGGCGCATCTGTAGGATGATCCGATCCTTCTCGGTCAGCCCTTCCTTGAACTGGTCGATTTTGACGGTAGAGACAACATGCTCCTCAAATGCGGCGCGAGGATCGGGCAGATCGAAGATGACCTGTCCATCCACCTGTGCGCCGGATTCGATGATCTCGTCGATCGACACAGAGGTAGCTGTCCGGCTGTGCGTCCATGACCGCATGAAGTCCCGGTAGGCGTAATTTTCGCCCGCATAGTCCTCCTCTGCACGGTGGTACCACACCTCGTCAATAAACGGCTGGAGGTTCATGCCATCAATGACGAACTGGGTCATGGATTTGACGATGGCGCAGAATTGAGGCAGCGTCAGCCAGGGCATTTCCTCGTCCTTCTTCAGGTCGAACAGGCGCTGCATCTTCCAATTGCTGCAATGCTCAAAGATTTCCCGGAAGTGCATCCCGATCTCATAGGTGATCCGCCAGATGGGGAAATCCTCGGAGTAGTGCTGCCATGCACCGGGGATGGGTCGGTATTCGCCGTTCTTGCCGGGGACACGTAGGCAGTGCCACACCGTCCAAGCATACAGGCTCCATACCATGATCAGGAACTCATCGCAGTTGATCATGCGCATGTATTTCTCTGAAACCTGTATGGGCCGCATATTGCGGGGCAGCTGCCGATATTCGGGTAGTTTCTCGAACATTTCCTTGGGCAGGGCATAGAACATCATAACCCAGCGCAGCGGATGTGTATGCGGTATCACGATAATGTTATCGGGTATCTTTTGTTCAAGGGACACATTGTCACCTCCAATCAGTATTTTTCTTACCCCCCTCATAATATATGGGCATGAGAATGGGCGTTTTTTTCCAGAGAATCAAAACTTTTTCTAAAATTTTTGAAAAGACCTGATTGATCCGTGTGTATTATAACTTGTCCATGGCGGTATGTCCACTTTATCGGCATAAGAAGACAGAATCCGACAGATTCTGTACAACGATGCCTTAAATACAGAAAAGGCCCGACAGAATGATTCTGCCGGGCGTCGTTGTAGTTATTCGTCGGTACAGTCTTCACTTTGCCTGATGGTTTCGGATAAATGGCTCTGCTGCATGGCTGCGATCCTCTCGCGCAGATCGTACAGTGCAGTGCCGATGGTGTCGAAGGCAGAAGCGGCAACTTCCTCGTTGTTCTTCGTGCCAAGCCGGTGCAGGGGCTCGGCATCACCCTCAAACAACGCCAGTGCACCTTCTGCCAGCAGGCGAATGTCGGCGATGTCGTTGCCCACATTCCAGAAATAGGTGTTGAGTGTCTTTACCTGCTCCTTCATCACGCATACACCAGCTCTGCATAGACGATCTCTTCAGCACAGGCGCGGATGTTGTTCATCGCGCCGACCCATGCCATCTGATCACGACTTTTGAGTTCTTCCGTGATACCCTGAGCGACCTTCATGCCCTGGATGAGGCTTTCCAGTCGCTCTGTGGCTTCCTCATTGAACGGGGCGAGGTACTTGAACAGTTCGCCGGATAGCACCAGCTGGTTGAAGGTGATGGGACGATGTTCCCGCAGGAACTCCCTGCGCCGCCTGCCCCAGAAGCCGATGTCACCCGCATCCGGAGGAAGGGCGAAATTGGGAAAGTAGTAGTCACCTACTTTCACGTAGGGGATGGTCAGGTCGGATTCGTGTTCGTTTTTCATGTTGTAGCTCCTTTCGCAATGAAAATAGCGGTTATAACGAAGGTTTTTCCTTTCGTCATAACCGCTACCATTCACCACAAATGAGCCACAGTCATGATGTATTGGAAGGATAAAACCTTCCTTTACATCATACACACGGGAGGGAGCTGGCAGCCGCTTGCGGCTGACTGAGGGAGAACGCGGGACTGACACAGCAGTCGAGTTACAAGGATATGTGAAGGCATCACCGCCACACCCATGTGTTTGTCAGTGACCCTACCCAGGGGTATGGCCTGTATGTGGATTGGATGCTGCAGGAGGCGGGGACAGAATAAAAAGTGCGCGTCTGGTTCGAGGGACGCGCGCTTTCCATATATCAAGTTTACTCGTGATGTTCCATAACAAACGCCTTCGTTTGCTTGTGAAAGCAAAGGAACATCATGGGCAGAAAAGAAAGAATATTGCCAGCGGCAAAGACCAGATACAGCGGAACCATATCGCCCAGGAAGCCATATATCACCGACGAGAGCGCTGCGCCCCCCACAGAAGCAGACTGGACGAATCCCAGGATTGCGCTTCTGTTTTTTTCCGGCAGTGCCAGCATGAGGGACGCACTGAATATGGTGTTGCCTGCACTGTTTGCCAGACCGGCAAGGAAGATCGTTACACACATGGGAATGAACTGCGTGGAGAAATAGGTGATGGCGTAGAACACCACTGACAAGGAAAACCCGACCGCCATGATCCAGAAGCGTACCTTGGGTGAAAGCTTTACGATGCCCAGCACCAGCACACACAGCAAGGAGGCAGCAGTTGTGACCGCGGTCAGGTAGCCGTACATATCTATGCTGAATCCCTTTTCCACGCAAAAGGGGAGCATCAGCATCATCGGCCCTGCGCATAGCAGGTTCAGAAGCAATGCACAGGGAACAAAAAGGCGAAGACATCCGTCTGAGAAGATGGTTTTGACGGCGCTTTTTGTATCTTGCAGGATGCTTCCAACTGTGACCTGCGTGCCCTGCTGAAGGGTTCTGGGTACATGCACGAATACCTCAGTGAGGGCAGAGTACAGATTGCTCAGACCATTGATCACTACGATCAGGGGTACGCCCAGGAATGCGACCATGGCGCCGCTGAATGCTGTACCCACCAGATTGATCAGCGATGAGATGCCCGAATGGATGGATTGTCCCCGCACCATGTCGCTGCGAGGGATGATATCAAGCATCAGCGTGCTGACAGCCGGAGAATAAAAGACGCTGCCAAACGCCGCCAACAAAGCAGCAAACAGTACGATTGGTACGTTCAGTGCATTCTGCCAAGCCAATATACCCACGCCCAGCATGAGTACGCCCTGCATGATATCGATGCCAACGATCAGCCATTTGCGGTTGCACTTATCCACGATGCTGCCGCATATCGGAGAGAGAAACATGGTCACAAACATCGAAATGGAGGACATGATACCCATCAGGGCGCTGGAGCCGGTCTGCTGGTAAACCCAGTAGACGATTGCGACGCTGTACATCAAGTCACCAATGGTGCTGACAGCATTGCCCTGCAAAAGCAGGATGAAATCCTTATTCCACAACTTTTTGTGCATGGAGGTTTTTCCCTTTCGTTGCAGCGTTTTTTCTGTTGTATGCTGATGAAGTTCGAGATGATTATAGCATTTTCTGCTGCTGGATGTATTACGGATGGGTAAAACCTGCATTAAAGTTGTATGAGAAAGCATGGGTAGCATCGTGAAACCAATGCGTCTGGAAGTGTTTCTGTGCAGGATAGGGTCTGCAGGTGGACTGGCTGCGGATAGCCCTGTAAGCAAAAAAACAGTGGCAGTATATGCTGCCACCGTTTTTGGTTGGTTAAGAATTACTTGCCCAGATAGGCGTTCAGCTGAGCGTTGGCGGCGTCCAGATAGGTCTGCATGCCGGCAGCGTCCAGAGCTGCCAGAAACTCGGGCAGCACGGTCGCGGGGTCAACCGCGCCGACTGTGAGAAGCCTTGGAAATCAGGCTGCGCTGCTGCCATACCTGGGTGAACAAACAAGCATATATCAACCGAGCTGTTACCATTCCACCTGATCTGCCCGCATGTCACGGAAATAGTATTCCTTGTCCCGGTCGTTCAGCTCGCGGATGACCCGGCAGGGGTTGCCCGCAGCGAACACATAGGGCGGCACATCGCGGGTCACGACGCTGCCTGCGCCAATGGTGCTGCCCTCGCCGATGGTCACGCCGGGGCAAATGATCGCGCCGGTGCCGATCCATACATTATCGCCGATTACCACGGGACGGGCGTACATTTCACCATGGGGACGCAGCGCCGGATGCAGCGGGTGGCAGGTCACAGCAATGGAAACGTTCGGCGCAAACAGCACACCGTTGCCTACGGTGACCTTCCAGTCATCCACAATGGTCAGGCCGAAGTTGGCGTATACGCCCTTACCGAACGTCACATTGCTGCCATAGGACATATACACCGGCGGCTCCAGCCAGCAGCCTTCGCCCATTTCACCAAGCAGCTCCTTGAGCAGCTTCATGCGGGTCTCAACGTCTTCTGGATGCAGGCGGTTGATCTCCCAGCACAGGCGCTTGCCTTTTTGACGGCCTGCTGCCAGCTCAGCGGCCTCCTCGGGGTAGTTGGCGTCCTCGTCGGTAAAGAGCTGACAGGCAGCCATGCGTTCCTTGATCGTCATCGTTTATTCCTCCCATCCATTCACGCGGCAGATGTCCTGCCATGCTTCGTCGTCGATCTCGCGGCGTTTGAAGTAGGTGCGGCGGTCATCCTCTGTGATCTGGCGAACGACCTTGCAGGGGTTGCCAGCCGCAACCACCCAGTCGGGAATGTCGTGGGTGACCACGCTGCCAGCACCGATCACCGTGTTGTTGCCGATGTGCACGCCGGGGAGGATCACCGTGTTGCCGCCGACCCACACGTTGTCGCCGATGGTGACTTCGGCACCGTACTCATAGCCGGTATTGCGGGTGGCAGGATGCACCGGATGCCCGGCAGTGTAAATCGCCACATTGGGGGCAAGCTGGCAATTGTCGCCGAAGGTTACGGGAGCCACATCGATGATGGTGCAGTTGTAGTTGGCGAAGAAATTCTTGCCCACGTGGATGTGGCTGCCATAGTCGCAGTAGAAGGGCGGATTGATGAACGCGCCGTCGGAGCTGCCCAGCAGTGCCTTGACTGCCTCGGCGATGCCGCCGAAATCATCCGTGTCCAGCCGGTTAAGGCGCTGAACCAGCCTACGGCAGATCTTCTGTTCCTCAAAAACCGCATTGTCAGAAATGTAGACCAGTCCCGCGTCGCGGCGCTCGATATTATCCATTGCTTGCTTCCTCCTGTGTTTCGTTTGTCAGATTCTTCACCCAGCCGTAGCGGTGATAATGCCGCCACACTGCCGGGAGCTTCACAAATTCATCCAGATTGAGCAGGAAGTACACCACGGGAATCGGCCACTTCAATACGAAGGCCGCCAGCAGCCCGATGGGCACGATGATGCACCACATGGTGACCGTGTCGCATTTCAGACCGAAACGTGTATCGCCGCCTGCACAGAAGATGCCGGCGATTACCGTGGAATTGACCGACTTGCCGATCATGTAGTAGCTGCATACCACCAGCATGAATTGCAGATAGCCCCCTGCCGCATCGGTAAGATTGCCCGCAAAGCCCATGATGAGCGGGCTTGCGCATAACAGCACGCCGCCGGAAATGGCCCCGGCGATCACGGCGATTTTGCACAGCCTGCCGCCATCGCGCTTGGCCTGTGCCAGTTCGCCCGCGCCCAGCGCATTGCCCACAATGATGCCGCTGCCTGCGCCGATGCCCATGCACACGCAGGATGCCACGCTCTTGACCACCTGCGCGATAGCGTTTGCGGCCACTGCGTCCGAACCCAGATGTCCCATGATGACCGAGGTCATCGTGAAGCCCACGCCCCACACCAGCTCGTTGGCGAGGACAGGGGTGGTGTGCTTCCAGAATTGCCGCTGGAGGGTGCGGTCCGGTCTGATGATCGGTTGCAGGCGCACCCGGACGGTGTCCTTGCGACGGTTTTCAAGCAGCGTCAGCGCCAGCTCCACTATGCGGGAGATCGTCGTCGCCAGCGCCGCGCCCGCAATGCCCATGGCAGGGAAGCCCAGCAGGCCGAAGATGAAGATCGCATTGAGCACGATGTTCAGCACCAGCGCGGTTGAGCCGTACGCCGTGCTGCGCAGGGTGCGCCCGGTGTTCTTCATGATGCACAGCACGATCTGCGTCCAGCCGACGCACAGGTACGACCAGCTGACGATGCGCAGGTAGGGCGCGCCCAGCTCGATCAGCTCGGTCTCCTGGGTGAAAAGGCGCATCAGCCCTTGCGGCACAAGCAGTGCCAGCAGGAAGAACACGGTCGAAATCAGCATCGACACCCGCAGGGCAATGCCTTCCACCTGCTCCACAGAGTCTGGGTCACCCTTGCCCCAGTACTGGGCCGCCAGCACCGTTGCGCCGATGATAAATGCCATGTGGAACAGGCTCATCACGAAGGACACCTGTCCCGCCAGTGACACAGCAGACAGCGAAGGCTGATCCAGAAAGCCAAGCATCAGTGCGTCCGAGGCGCTCACCAGTGCGCTGAACAGGTTTTGCAGCGCCATGGGCAGCACCAGAGAAAACAGTTTCCGGCCTAAAGATTCTTGTTTCATTGATCTCATCCCTGCATAATGATACTGATAACATTCTACCATGCGCGCCTTGACGATGCAGTCGGAATCTGCTAAGATAGTATAACAATCGTATGTTTGAGGTGGTAGAGGTGGCATATCTTCCCCTGCGCCAGGACAGTTCGGAAATCCTTGCCTACAATGCGCCGGATTATCCTGTCCGCACGGGCGGCGATCCGCTGTCCATCTACGCGGACTACGCCGCGGACTGTCACTGGCACCATGATTTTGAGGTGCTCATTGCCGATCAGGGCGGTATTGACTACTATGCCAATGCCAAAAGGGTACGACTGGAGGAGGGCGATGCGATCCTTGTGAACAGCCGCCGTCTGCATTATGGGTATTCCGCGGCAAGGGAGGAATGCTTCTATCGCTTTGCGGTGTTCCACCCGCTGATTTTCGGCAGCATGACGCCCATATCTGCCGCCATCGATCAGCTTGCTTCGGACAGCAGTCAGGATTATTGGCTTTTCAGCGCCCAGACCAAGGATGGCCGCGAAGCCGTGCAGTTGGTCGATACCCTGTGCCAGGCGGGCGCGCCGGAGGACGCGTTTGCGTTCCTTTCCGCCGCCTGTCAGCTGCTGAGTATAGCCATCAGGCAGAACAGCGGCGACGGCGCACAGGCTGACCCCGCATGGGCCATTTTGCGCAGGATGCTCAGCTACATCCAGCAGCATTACACTGAACACATCCTGCTGGAGGACATTGCCGCTGCCGGTGCTGTGTGCCGTAGCCGATGCTGTGCGCTGTTTCGCGAGAAGCTCTATACCACTCCAAACATCTACTTGACGAAATACCGCCTCAGCCGCGCCTGCGCCATGATGCAGGCGGGCGCGACTATCACCGATGCTGCGTTGAATTGTGGCTTTCAGAGCACGAGCTATTTCGCCGAGACCTTCCGCAAGCATTACGGCATGCCCCCGCGCGAGTTTCGCGGAATGCAGAGTTGAATAGAAGATACGATTGTTATAGAAAGACAGGACGTTTGCGATTGCACTGCAAGCGTCCTGTTTTTATACTGTTGCCAACAATGCGAGGGGGCATGCCTGATGAGCATCACCAAGAACCATCAATCGACCGAAACCCTGCATGAACTTGCTGCCGCTGCATTCCCGGAGAAGCAGGTTCGCATGATCACTGAACTGACGGAGGGCATGTTCAATGCTGCCTATCGTTTCGACTTCATGGACGATTCTGCAAGCATCCTCAAAATTGCTGCAGCCAGTGAGGATGGACTGCTCTCCAATGAGATCAACCTGATGCAGGCGGAGGTAAGCGCCATGGAGCTGCTGCGCGGGCATGGCGTTCCCTATATCCCGACGGTGCAGTTCAGCGATTTTACCCGTATCCGGTGCAGCGGCACGTACTTCTTCATGGAGGTTATGCCGGGCCGCAGTCTGAGCAGCTGCAAGGCGGCGCTGTCTGAGGAGACCGTGGATATCGTGATGCATGAAGTTGGCCTGCTGCAGAGGATGACGACGGATTTCCACCGCCCCCGTTTCGGTCTTGCCGGAGACAAGCGCCAGTTCGACACGCTGTATGCGCTGGAGGAATACATGCTTGGCAATGTCCTTCGCGATGCGGCCGGAGCCGATATTGCCTTTGTCTTTACACCTGATGCATTGCTGGCGCGGCTGGAGCGGGACCGTGTCTGCTTTGACGAGGTGAAGGTGCCCTCTCTGGTGCATCTGGATATGTGGGATGGTAATATCTTTGTCCACAAGGGGCATCTCTCCGGTGTGATTGACTGGGCGCGGGCACTGTGGGGAGATCCCTTCATGGACGATCGCTTTCGCACCCAGAGCCAGCATCCGGCGTTCTTGTCGGCCTATGGCAAAAATACCTTTACCCCAGCGGAGAAGCGGCGCATTCTCTGGTATGACGTGTTTTTGTATGTGACCATGCTTACGGAGTGTCACTACCGCCAGTATCATCCGGATTGGGTTGAGTGGTTCACTCATCTGCTGTGGGAAGCATGGGAGGAGCTGGCCAAGCCGGTCGCAGTTGGCGGAGCTGGGCAGCTGGAGAAGCAGTAAGAACAGACAAATCTGAACAGGGGCTGCAAAGCCTCTGTTTTTTGCGGCGGAGCTGTGGTATAATGAAAACATCAGCCTGGCCTTTTTCTGATTCGGCTTATTGCAGGAGCATGCGATGGAATACAGACATGAGATCATCGACTTTGGCGAGAGCATCCCGGTAAAGTTTTTTGTTCACCACCTGGGATATTCGGGGCTTCACTGGCACAACAGCCTGGAGCTCCTCTTTGTGGTGTCCGGCTCGGTGACGATTACGGTGGCCGGGCATATCCACATGCTCTCGACGGGGGATGTCATCCTCATCAATGCCAACGATCCTCATGAGCTGAATGCGGACAGCTGCATCATGGCGGCGGTGCAGATCAAGCTGTCGCTGTTTGACGAGCGCGTGGTGCGCCGCAGCGATCTGTATTTCGAGTGCAATTCCACAACGCATCCTGATAATCCGGGACTGCCCAAGCTCAAGCGGATCGTGGCGCAGTTTGTGAAGATCTATGCCGATGGCGATGAAAGCAAGATGCTGCGTGCCAAGTCGCTGAGCTATTCGCTGATGGCGGAACTGATGACCTGCTTCCGTGTAGAGCGTGCGCAGAATGAGCAGAAGCACAATCATCACCAGTATGAGCGCATTACCCGCATCGTGAACTATATCAACGAGCATTGCCATGAGGACATTTCCCTGCAGCAGCTGGCGGATCAGGAGTTTCTGTCCGCGCCGTTCCTGTCGAAGTTCTTTGTGCGGATGATGGGCATGAACTTCACCGCGTATCTGAACCAGCAGCGGCTTTCCCGGGCGATGGGCGATCTGCTGGCGGGGGAAATGACCATCGAGCAGGTGGCCAGCCAGAATGGCTTTGCCAATGCGCAGGCCTTTGTACAGCAGTTCCGCAAAAAGTATGGTGTGCTGCCCAGTCAGTACCGCCGGGAGCACAGGGGTACGCCACGGCTTGCTGCCAGCCGCAAGGTGGATTTTAACGAATACACCATCCTGGAAACGCATCAGTTCCTGAACTACTTTGCCTCCTTTCTGCATGAGATGCAGGAGGCGTCCGCTGTTCCTGCCGCCCTGCCGGAGATCACCACCAGCGGCACTGCGGATGCGCGCACAGCAGGTACGGCGCTTCGGCACACATGGAAGACCTTCACCGGTGTGAGCAGTGCCAAGGAGCTGCTGCTGGCCGATGTGCAGGACATGCTCCGCCAGCTGCAAAGGGATGTAGGCTTCCGGTATGTGAAGTTCCATGGCATCCTGTCGGATGACATGCGCGTGTGCCTGCCAGACCGGGAGGGGAGGCTGCAATACAGCTTTGTGTATGTGGACAAGGTGCTGGATTTCCTTAAAAGCATCGGACTGAAGCCCCTTATCCAATTGTCCTTCATGCCTGAGGCACTGGCAAAGGAGCCCCGACGGCGGATTATGCAATCCACCATGATCAACGCCGAGCCTGTCGACATCTCGGCATGGTGCGATCTGGTGAACGCCTTTGTGTCGCACCTGATCAGGCGCTATGGCCGACAGGAGGTGGAAAGCTGGCTGTTCACCGTGTGGAACGAGCCGGATACGCCCCTTACATTGTTCGGCTTTGCGTCGGATGAGGAGTTCTACCGCTTTTACTATGCCACCTGGCAGACGCTGCGTGCTGTGGATCCGCACCTGCGCATCGCCGCGCCGTCGACCTATTACGACCCCATCGACAACGGCACATGGCTCAGAGGCTTCACCGAGTGGTGTATCCGGCGCGACTGTATGCCGGACGATGTGCTCTTTCATTATTACGGCACAAACCTTGCGCCCAGCCAGTGGGGCAAGGAAAAGAACCTTGACTTTCCCATGAGCCGTCTCCAGCTGACCAGGGATGAGCAGCTGCTGGACAAGTGCATCACCCTTATCCGAGGCTATGCGGATGAAGTCTATGGCGCGGACAGCCGCGTGTTCCTCACCGAGTGGAATTTTTCTCCGGCCCATCGTTCTTTGCTGGGCGATACCTGTTTCCGCTCCTGCTATCTGGTGAAGAACATCCTGGAAAACATCGATCGCCTGGACGGCATGGGCTACTGGATGCTGACCGACCTGTTTGAGGAGCATCAGGTGCCGGAGGCCCTGTTCCACGGCGGCATGGGACTGTTTACCTACAATGGCGTGCGCAAGGCGGCTTATTATGCCTACTGGCTGCTGGCCAGGCTGGGCGGTACGCTGGTCGGACAGGGGGACGGCTGGTTCCTGACCCGGCAGGGCAGCGCGTATCAGCTGATGCTCTACCATTACCGCCACTATTCCGATCTGTATGCCTCCGGTGAAATGTTTGACGTGACGGAAACTGACCGCTACACTGCCTTTGGGCCATACAGGAAGCGTGCCTTTGACATCCGCCTTTCCGGCATTGCGGATGGCCCCTGGCAGGCACAGGAGTACATCCTTAATCGCCAGCACGGTTCTGCCTTTGATCAGTGGGTGGAGATGGGCGCGCCGGAAGTGCTGACGCAGCAGGAAACCGAACTGCTGAAGCATCTCTCCCAGCCGATGCTCCGCCGCAGCGTCCGTGTCGTGCAGGCAGGAGAAATGCATATCCGCACCGAGCTGGAGCCGCTGGAGGTGCGCCTGATATTACTTGAAATGCCGGAATAAACCATAGCGCCTTGTTTTTTTGTCCTGAGCAAGGCGCTTTTTTGATGGTTTGAAGGACAAAAATTCATGGTATTTTGCGTTGCGCAGCGATTCTTGTCGTATCTGGCGACATTTATCACAAAAAGTTGGGGTCAGCTGGATAATGATGTCGGTTTTCATTGGACAAAAAGTCTGCTATAATGATAATCACTAACAGACCCCTTTTCACGGTGTCAATCAACAAGGAGGAACACACATCATGAAGAAGATTCTTTCTCTGATTCTGGCCCTGGCGCTGTGCCTGTCCATGGTCGGCGGCGCGATGGCGGAGGAGAGCCGCGGCACGATCATGTGGCTGTCCAACCTGTCCAGCGGCATCCAGTATGAGACCACCCGCGATTACCTGTCCGCCATCTGCGAGAAGCTGGGCTACAAGTTCACCATCGTCTATGGCGATATGTTCAACGACGCTGCCGGCAACCTGACCGCTGTGTCCAACGGCATGACCACCGATGTGGTGGGTCTGGTCGCCAGCCAGGACGGCGGCATCGCTGCCGTCATGGAGCAGTATCCCGAGCTGTATGTGGCGGGCTACAACACCGATATGACCTCCGTCTTCACCGCCGGCGGCGCGAACGAGGCGGTGCTCTCCAACCCCAAGTTCCTGGGCACCATCTGCGACGGCTTCCAGGATGGCGCTGACATGGGCCACCAGTACTTCGAGGTCGTGAAGGAAAAGGGCTGGACCAAGGTGTCCGTCGTGAACTTCCCCGGCTATGCCTATCCCAACCAGACCGCCGCTGTGAACGCCTTCATGGCGGACGTGGAGGCCTATAACGCTACTGCCGAAAACAAGATCAACGTTGTCTCCGATCCCCTGACCCTGGAGTTCCAGCCCCTGGCCGACAGCTACTTCCTGGAGGACGGCCATGATGATCTGGACGCCATCGTCGCCTTCTGCGCCGGCATCGACTTTGTGTACCCCACCATGGTCACCGCCAAGCTGAATGGCTTCTGCGACATGCGCACCGTGATGATCACCGGCGGCTTCAACAACAACGCTGACATCGTGGCTGACATCGGCGAAGACCGCAACATCGGCTGGATCTGCATCTCCCCCTCTGAGGACCCCGCCTACGCCATGGTGCTGCTGGACAACGCCATCTCCGGCAACCAGTTCGCTGACTTCGCCGTGGAGCGCATCGACTCCAAGCCCTATGTGATCGACTCCGTGGCTGATATCAACGCTGCCATGACCGTCGGCATGATCGGCACCGGCGACGTGACCAAGGCTCAGGTCTCCGTGGATGACGTGCTGAATCTGTGCGTCCGCTTCAATGCCGAGGCGACCTATGCTGGCCTGAAGGAGCTCTTCGCCTCCGAGCAGGTCACCGTGGATGCGCTGCTGAAGTAATTCCGCTTTTCAATGAGGGCGTCTGCGCTTCCAATACGGGTGCAGGTGCCCGATTTCTGTAAAGGAGCAATACCATGGCAAACGAAGTCATCTTTGAGGCCCGGCACATGCACAAGGCCTTCGGCCCCACCATCGCGCTCAAGGACGTGGATTTCCAGCTGCGCCGGGGCGAGATTCGCGGCCTCGTGGGGGAGAACGGCTCGGGCAAAAGCACCATCATGTCCATTGCCTCCGGCATGCAGCCCGCCACCTCCGGCGAAATGCTGTACCTGGGCAAGTCCTGGAAACCTGCCACCATGGTGGAGAGCCAGAATGCGGGCATCTCCATGATTTTGCAGGAGGCCAACACCATCCCCGGCGTGACCGTGGCGCAGAATCTCTTCGCGGGCAGTGAGAAGGATTTCTCCGTCTGCGGCGTGATCAACATGTTCAAGATGTACAAGGCCGCCGATGCGCTGCTGGAGAAGTTCGGCGTGGGGCACATCAAGGCCCGCGATCGCATTGATGCGCTGACCTTCGAGGATCGCAAGCTGATCGAGATCGTCCGCTGCGTGCGGGATGATACGCAGATCCTCGTGGTGGACGAAACCACCACCGCCCTGTCCATGGAGGGCCGCGAGATTCTGTACAAGCTCATCCACAAGATGGCGGCGGAGGACAAGGCCGTGGTGTTCATTTCCCACGACATGGACGAAATTCTGGAGCAGTGCACCGACCTGACCGTGCTGCGGGATGGCGACATCATCGGCCACCTGAACCGTGCCGAAATGGATGCCCCCGACGCGGTACAGAAGATCCGCTTCATGATGGTGGGCCGCGAGATCGGCGAGAAGTATTACCGCGAGGACTATGATCCCTCCCATCAGGATGAGGTGGCGCTGGAGCTGAAGAACATCTCCTTCGGCCCCATCCGCGACTTCAGCCTCACGCTGCACAAGGGCGAGATCGTGGGCTTCGGTGGCCTGTCCGGCTGCGGCATGCATGAGATCGGCCGCGCCGCCTATGGTCTGGAAAAGCCGGAAGCGGGTGAAGTCATCCGCCATGGCGTGCAGATCAAGGACTGCCTGCAGGCCATCCAGCACGGCATCGGCTACATCTCCAAGAACCGCGACACCGAGTCCCTCATTTTGGATGCCGCCATTCAGGAAAACATCGTCCTGCCCTCCCTGACCGCGCTGCAGAAGAAGGGCTTCATCAACCCCGTGAGCGAAAAGAAGATGTCTGACGAGCAGATCGACGCTTTCCGCATCAAGTGCGGCAGCGGCAGGCAGTATGTCAATACTCTTTCCGGCGGCAATAAGCAGAAGGTGTCCTTCGCCAAGTGGATGGCCAAGGGCAGCGAGGTGGTCATCATGGACTGCCCCACCCGCGGCGTGGACATCGGCGTGAAGCAGGCCATGTACGCCCTCATTGAGCAGATGAAGCAGGAAGGCAAGGCTATATTGATGATCTCCGAGGAGCTTTCCGAGCTCATCGGCATGGCGGATCGCATCATTATCATGAAGGATTTTGAGGTGTCCCATGAGTTCACCCGTAGTGCAGACCTCAGGCAGACCGATATCATTGAGTACATGATTTAAGGAGGCAGCAATATGACTTGGCTCAAAAAGCATTCCGCACAGGTCGCTGCCTACAGCGGTTTGGTGCTGTGCATCGTGTTTTTCACCATCCTCACGCCCATTTTCGGCGAGAGCATCTGGTCGGCGGCGAAGATCAAGACGCTGATGCAGAATGTCATCGTCCTTGCGCTGATGAGCGTGGGCGCAACCTTCGTCTATTCTCTTGGCTCCATGGATATCTCCATCGGCCGGCAGGTGGGCCTGTATGCGACTTTGACGGTCATCATCGGCAACGCCACGGGATCGCTCCTGTGGGGTGTCCTGCTGTCACTGGTGATTTCCGTGATCATCAGCGCCATCAACGGCGCGGCGGGCGAGGTGCTGAACATCCATCCCGTCATTTCATCTCTGGTGTTCCAGATGGTCATCAGCGGTGTGTCCTCGGTGATGTACAACAGCCTGGGCAGCCGCAACGTGGCGCTGATGAATACCATCGACGTCAGCATCTTCCGCCAGACCTGGTTTATGATCCTTGTGCTGGTCATTGAGGTGCTGGTGGTGGGCTACCTGTTCAACTTCACCAAGCTGGGCAAGAATGCCAAGGCCATCGGCGCGAACCCCACTGCGGCCCGCCAGAGCGGCATCAACCTGGTGCAGTACAAGGTGTACGCCTACATCATCATGGGTGTGTGCGTGGTACTGGCGGCGCTGTTCCAGATGGGCTACACCGCCTCGGCCTCCGATTCCACCGGCACGGGCTTTGAAATGAACGTCATGGTCGCGCTGATCCTGGGCGGCATGCCCCTGTCCGGCGGCATGCGCTCCAAGGTGAGCTGCGCCATCGTGGGTTCCTTCACCTACGCGCTGCTGAGCGTGGGTCTGCCCATGCTGGGCGTGGCAGCGAATCAGGTGTTCGTCATCAAGGCAGTTCTGTTCCTGATCGTTGTTGTGCTGACCTGCCGCAAGAAGACCGGCGTACTGCCGAGGTAAAGGAGGATGCAGAAATGAACAAGAAGAATATCGTTTCCGCCCTCAAGCGCGTCGGCGGTACGCTGATGCTGCCCGTCATCATGTATCTGGCGATGATGTGGCTGTGCTATGCTAACGGCAAGATGTACTTCGGTACGGACAAAATGTGGCGCACGCTGATCGTGGATATCGCCATCTCCATCTCCTGCGCGATGGGCATCGGACTGCAGTTCAAGAATGGCCGCTTTGACTTCTCCGGCGGCGCGATCATGCTGCTGTCCGCCATCATCGCGGGCAATGTGGCCAAGAACATGGGCAACAACCTGCCCATGATGGTGGTGCTGTGCATTGTGTGCTGCGTGGGGCTGTCCCTGCTGGTGGCGCTGTTCTATGTGTACGCCCGCGTGCCGATCATCATCACCACCATCGGCTTTGCGCTGCTGTATGAGGCCATCACCTGCCTGGTGTTCGGCGGCACGGGCATCAACATCATCTCCAACATGACGCTGCGCAAATTCGCCACCTATCCCATGGCCATCTGGCCGCTGGTGGGCGTGATCGCGCTCTACGCCATCTATTCCTACCTGACCACCTCTGGTCGTCAGGCAACGCTGCTGGCGAACAATCAGCAGTCCGCCGTCAACATCGGCATCAAGGAAAATAAGAACGTCATCATTTCCTATGTGTTTTCCGGCCTGATCTTCGGCCTGGCGACGGTGATCTGGATCGCCAAGGCCAAGCATGACGCGGCCTATTCCTCCATGATGACCGTGGGACAGCTGTTTTCCAACATCCTGCCGGTGTTCATCGGATTGATGCTGGCCCGCTTCTGCGGCGATACCATCGGCACCATCATGGGCTCTGTGACGCTGTGCCTGCTGAGCTATGCCCTCAATGCCGTGTTTGCCAATACGCTGGGCACGGCCATCTCCAACATCTGCATGGGCACGTTCATCCTGGTGATCAACGTCGTCAACGCCCAAGGCCGCAACATGCTCAAATCCATCGGCAAACTGCTGAAGAAGGGGGTGTCCCGCGCATGAATCTGAAAGCCAAGCCCTTTTACCTCAGCGATGAACAGATCGCATGGGTAGAAAACACCCTCGCCTCCATGACGCTGGAGGAAAAGGTGGGCCAGCTGTTCTGCCCCATCAGCTATTCCTCCGATCCGGGCTACTTGCAGTACCAGCTGCTGCGCTTCCATGTGGGCGGACTGCTGTTCAAGACCAGCCCCTCCACAGAAGTCCGCTCTGCGCTGGACTTCATGCAGAAGGGCAGCAAGGTGCCGGTGCTCAGCGCGGCGAACCTGGAATTTGGCTCCACCGGCTTCCTGGAGGACGGCACCTTCTTCGCCCAGCAGATGGGCATCGGCGCCACCCGTGACCCGGAGCAGGCCTACCGCATGGGCATGGTCGCCACGAAGGAGGCCGCCGCTGCGGGCTGCAACTGGGCCTTCGCACCCATCTGCGACCTCGATCTCAACTGGCGCAACCCCATCGTGAACGTCCGCTCCTACGGCAATGAGCCGGAGCAGGTCATCGCCATGTGCAAGGCTTACATGCGTGCCGCAAAGGAAAACAATGTGGCGGTGTCCGTCAAGCACTTCCCCGGCGACGGTGTGGACGAGGTGGATCAGCATCTGCTGACCAGCATCAACAGCCTGTCCTGCGAGGAATGGGACGCGACCTACGGCCATGTTTACCGCGAGCTGATCGCCGAGGGCGCCCAGACCATCATGGTGGGCCACATCGACCAGCCTGCATGGCGCAAACGCCTCAATCCCGATGCGGAAGAGGGCACCGTCCCGGCGACGCTGTCCCCGGAGTTGATGACGGGCCTGCTGCGCGGCGAACTGGGCTTCAACGGCCTCATCGTCACCGATGCGACCCCCATGGTGGGCTATACCTCCGCCATGAAGCGCTCCGACGCCGTACCGCTGACCATCATGGCCGGCGCGGATATGTTCCTGTTCAACAAGGACCTCGAAGAGGACTACGGCTACATGCTGGATGGCATCCGGCGCGGCGTGCTGACCATGGAGCGCGTGGACGAAGCCATTACCCGCATCCTGGCGCTGAAGGCCTCCCTCGGACTGTGGAACAAGACGAAGGATGCGATCATCCCGCCGGTGGAGGCTGCTGCCTGCATCGGCTGCGCGGAGCATCACGCCTGGGCCCGCGAGTGTGCTGACAAAGCCATCACCCTGGTCAAGGATACCCAAAACGCCCTGCCCCTTGACCCGAAGAAAACGCCCCGGCTTCTGCTGGAGGTGCTGGGCGGCTGCGCGTCTGAAAAGTGCATCGCCGACCACATGACTGTCCTGCTGGAGAAGGAAGGCTTCAGCGTTACCCTCTACGAGCCGGAGGACTTCACTCACCTGGAATTCAAGGTGGAGAGCTTCCACGAGAAGTACGACGCGGTGCTGTACCTGGGCAATGTGGAGAACGCCTCCAACAAGACCACCAACCGCATCAACTGGTACACCATGTGGGGCGCGGGCAACAATGTGCCGTGGTTCGTGCATGAGGTGCCCACCGTGTTTGCATCCCTGGCGAACCCCTATCATCTGGTGGATGTACCCATGATGAAAACCTACATCAACTGCTATTCCAACAACGCAGAGACCCTTGATGCGCTGGTGGAGAAGCTCATGGGCCGCGACACCTTCCGCGGGGTCAGCCCCATTGATCCCTTCTGCGGCAAGGAACACCTGAAGTATTAAGGAGGCTTATTTATGAATATGCCTTTCATCACCCCCTCCGCAGCGCTGGAATGCCCGGTGCTGTGGCGGGACTTCCCGGCGGGTGCTGTGGTTCGGGCCACGCTGGAGATTACTGGCCTTGGCCTGTACCGGGCGATGATCAACGGTCAGCGGGTGGGGGAGGACTATCTCACTCCCGGCTTCAACGACTATGACGCTTATCTGCGCGTCCAGACCTACGATGTGACCGGCATGCTGACGGCGGACAACCGCCTGTCCGTGTGGCTGGGCAACGGCTGGTACAAGGGCCGCATCGGCCTTGACGGCGGCAGGACTGACACCTGGGGCGACAAATACCTGCTGGCGGCGCGCCTGATCATCGAGCATACCGACGGCAGTACCACCGCCATCGAAACAGACGAGAAGTGGCTGGCGGCGCAGTCGCCCATCGTGTCCTGCGGCATCTATGACGGCGAGGTGCGCGACGATACCCGCGAGCCGGGTCAGCCCGTGCCCTGCGTGAAAGCTGATGTGCAATACAACCTGCAATCTCCCGTTTCTCCTGCCATCCGCGTGGTGGAGACCCTGCACCCAACGCTCATCGTTACCCCCAAGGGCGAACAGGTGCTGGATTTCGGGCAGAATGCGGCGGGTATCATCCGCTTCGTGAACCGTATGCCCAAGGGTACGACCATGCGCATCCAGACCGGCGAGGTGTTGCAGGAGGGCTGCTTCTACCGGGACAACCTGCGCAGCGCCAGGTCGGAGTTCGTCTATACCTCCGACGGCGTGGTGAAGGAGGTCGAGCCGAGCTTCACCTTCTTCGGCTTCCGCTATGCAAAGGTGGAAGGCCTGGAAACCGTTGCCCCGGCGGACTTCACCGCCTTGGCGCTTTCCAGCGCCCTACGCCCTACCCTGCACTGCGAAACCAGCCACGCAAAGCTCAACCAGCTCATGCGCAACACCCTCTGGGGGCTGCGCAGCAATTTCCTGGACGTGCCCACCGACTGTCCCCAGCGCGATGAGCGCCTGGGCTGGACGGCGGATACCCAGGTGTTCGTCAACACCGCCTGCTATCTGGCAGATTGCAAAGCCTTCTACCGCAAGTATATGCAGGACCTGCGCGCCGATCAGCTCCGCTATTACGGCGGCGACGTCCCGGCATACAGCCCGTCCATGAAGGGTGCGGCGGTGCACGGCGGCGCGGTCTGGGCGGACGCGGGCACCATCATCCCGTGGAATGTGTACATGAATTACGGCGATGTGGAGCTGCTGCGCGAAAACTACCCCATGATGCGGGATTACGCTGAATACCTCATCGCGGAGGATGCGAAAAATGGCGGCACGCACCTCGTCTTCCCAACCTTCACCTTCGGCGATTGGCTGGCTCAGGACGGCATGACCTCCCAGTCCCTCAAGGGCGGCACGGAGGACGCATTCATTCAGGGCGTGTACTTCATGCAGAGCATCCGCCTGACGGCACAGGCAGCCGCTGTCCTTGGTGAAGAAGCCGACGCGGCCCGCTATGCCGCCTTGGCGGACGAAGCCCATGCCGCCCTCGTTGACGAATATGTTACCCCCGGCGGACGCCTCGGTCTGGACACCCAAACTGCCTATGTGCTGGCGCTGAAGCATGGCATCTGCCGTGATAAGCAGAAGCTCATTGCCTGCTTCCGCACCCGGCTGAAGAAGGATTTCTACCGCATCACCTGCGGCTTCACCGGTGCGCCCCTGATGCTGCCCGTCCTGCTGGAAAACGGCATGGTGGACGTGGCCTACCGGATGCTTCTCAGCGAGGAATTCCCCGGCTGGCTCTATGCTGTTAACCTCGGCGCGACCACCATCTGGGAGCGCTGGAACAGCCTTGAAGCCGACGGCGCCATCTCCGGAACCGGCATGAACAGTTTGAACCATTACGCCTATGGTTCTGTGTGCGAGGCGGTCTTTGCCCACATCTGCGGCCTTCAAAATGCCGCGCCCGGTTGGACGAAGGCCCGCATCGCCCCGAAGCTGAATGGCCGCATCCGCCGCAGCGATATCTGCTTTGACTCCCCGGTGGGACATTGGGCTGTCAAATGGAACATCGCCGACGATGGCAAGGTTGAGCTGACGGTGGCTGTTCCCGAGGGCGCGTCCGCCGAGGTCGTGCTGCCCGATCACCCGGAGCAGTCGATCCTCACCGTCGAAAGCGGCACCCACGCCTGGGCCTATCAGCCTGCGGTGGATTACCTGCACCCCTTCACTGCCCAGTCCATGATGATGGAGCTGCTGGAGAGCGAGGCGGCCGTGGCGCTCCTGCAGGAGAAGGCGCCCGGCATCCTCGGTATGGCGGCCGATACTGCCAGCGAATTCCGGGTGGAATCGCCCATCGGCGTGGCTTTTGCGATGCCCTTCCTGAACCCGAATGACGCATTTGCCCTCGATCCGCTGCTGCGCGGTGTTCACATCTGACAAGGAGAATACATCATGAGCTACAAAGCGATCATCTTTGACCTCGACGGCGTGATCTGCTCCACCGACGAGTACCACTATCAGGCGTGGAAGACGCTGGCTGACCGGCTGGGCATTCCCTTTGACCGCACGATCAACAACCGCCTGCGTGGCGTGAGCCGCATGGAGAGCCTGGAGATCATTCTGGAAAAGGCTGAGCAGGCATACACTGCCGAAGAAAAGGCAGCCTTTGCCGAGGAAAAGAACAACCTTTACCGGGAGCTGCTCCACCAGATGTCCACCGCCGACCTGTCCGATGAGGTGCGGGATACGCTGAATGCCCTGCGCGCAAAGGGCGTGCGGGTGGCGATCGGCTCCTCCAGCAAGAACACCCCTTTCATCCTGGAACGTATTGGGCTGGGAAATTTCTTTGAAGCTGTGGCGGACGGCAACTGCATCACCCACTCCAAGCCCCATCCGGAGGTTTTCCTCAAGGCAGCAGCCATGCTGGGGCTTGATCCGGCGGATTGCCTCGTGGTTGAGGATGCTCATGCCGGTGTGGAGGCTGCGGTGGCTGGCGGCTTTGACTGCGCGGCCATGGGCGATGCCTACAGCGACGAGCGGGCCAGGTGGCACCTGAACTCCTTTGGCGAGCTGAACGGCATCGCGTGACGGGATACGTGGCGGTTTTATTCAACCCATATCATCCTGAAGGCGAATTTGCAGCTGCAGATTCGCCTTCCTCTTTTTGCGACCTTGCTTTTCAGGGCTGGTGTGATATACTAAATATGCGAATGAATCAGCGATTGGCGCCCTGTAGAGGCGAAGGAGGACGCAATGAAGCACGATGCAGTCAAGCGCCTTGTCCCCGCCGCGTCCACCGCGGTGCTCTTCGTTCACGGCATTTTGGGTACGCCGCGTTATTTTGACGGCTTTGTGGCCCGCATCCCGGAGACGTATTCGGTGCATAATCTGCTCCTGGCGGGGCATGGCGGCACGGTGGCTGACTTTGGGCGCGCATCCATGGCGCAGTGGCGGCAGCAGGTGCGGGAGGCGCTGATCGAGCTGCGGGGGAGTCACCGGCGGGTGCTGGTGGTGGCGCACTCCCTGGGGACGCTGCTGACGCTCCAGGCGCTGATCGACGAGCCAGGGTTGGCGGACGCGCTGTTCCTGCTGGCGGTGCCGCTGCGGATATTCCCCAAGCCGCGCACGGCCCTGACTAACATCCTCGTAGGTCTGGGCGCGACGAAGCCTGCCAGCCCGGCCATCCGCGCGGCGCAGGAGGCCTATGGCACGGATTCGGACTGGCGCGTGTGGCGTTATATCCCGTGGATTCCGCGCTATCTGGAGCTGTTTGCACAGAGTGCTGCCATCCGCCGCATGTTGCCCCGCCTGACGGTGCCAACGCAGGCCTACATGTCCGCAAGGGACGATCTGGTTTCCATGCGCTCCTGCAAGGCGCTGCAAAAGGCCGCATGTGTCACCGTTACGGTGCTGCCGGAGTCGGGGCATTATCACTATGCGGCAAAGGATCGGGCACTGCTGCTGGAGAGATTCACACAAATGATGGACGAACAGTCATAAATCGCACAAAAAGAAGCAGGAAAACCCTCCCCGAACATGGAATTGACCATGCAGGGGAGGGTTTTGCATGCGTTGTGTGGTGCTGAGCGCGTCAGGCGATATGGAATGGGTGCTGGCGCTGGAGGAACTGGGGGTTGACTGGCATTGTACCGTGTGCAGGAGCGCGGAGCAGGCCCGGCGGCTGTCGGAAAAGGAGGGCGCCGGGGTGATGGTGTTGTGCGGCGGGGCGGAGAGTGAGGTGCTCTGCCGGGTACTGGAGGAATATCCGCTGCTGACCCCGCCCTATCTGCTGGGGGATGGCTTTGACGCGCCCGATGGCAAACTGCCGCCGCTGCCGCAATTGCCGGAGCGGCTGGAACACTGGGCGCGGGAAGGGCGGCTCCCAGCTCTTGCGCTGCTGCGCTATGAGGAGGCAGCCTGCCTTGCGCGGGGGCTGCTGCACGCACTGGCGATATCGCCACGGCTTCGCGCCATGCAGTTTCTGCCGGACATGGCTGCCCTGACAGCGTTGCATCCGCCGCTGCTGACGGATTTGCAGCACCGGCTGTACCCCCTTGTGGCTCGCCGTCATGGACTGACGGCGGGAGCCGTGGAGCGTAGCCTCCGCCTGTGTGTGGAATCCACCTGGAGCCGCGGCCGCCTGAGCGCGCTGGAGCGCTTCTTCGGGCATTCAGTGGATCCGGAAAAGGGGAAACCCACCAACCGCGAGTTCCTGTGCCGCATTCAGGAGCGGGTGACGCTGGCAGCGGGGCGGCTGGAGAGGAAAAAGACATAAGCGAGGCTGGAAGGACGCGCTCCTTCCAGCCTGTCTATTCAATTGACTTCCAGCCACATGCCCACGGTGGAGGTTTCCGGGTGCTCAGGAAGCGTCAGCGTGCCATCGGCGAGACAGTCGCTGATGACCATCATCCGGCTGTTGAGGATCTCGTTGGAGGAGGCATGATTCAGCTGCTCCCGGGAGGAGGAAGGTGATCGTGCTGCAAGGATTGCCAGCAGACGGTCGTAATCGGCCCGGATCACCGCCTCCAGAGCGGCATAGCGCGGGTGCTGACGGATGGCCTGATGCAGGCGATTCGCGCCCTCTGCCGTCAGCACGATCATGTCCACCACCAGACGGTCATTCTCTGCATGGGCGTGCTTCCCTTCGAGCATATTCCAGGCCCCTTGCTCCGTATCCGTCAGGGAGGATACGGGCCGGTTCCTGCGGATCATGGAGCCCAGAAGTGCTGCGTGCCGTCCGCTCAGGTAGCCTGCGCGTGACCACATGGCCTCGCAGGCGTGATCGTACTGGTACAGGCCTGCCGCATTCCCGTCCTGGCTGTTGATGCAGCGGCCCATGAAGCACCTTTCCCAGTCGGGATTCTGCACCTGCTCAAAGCCCTCGATACCCCAGGTTTCGCCCTTGCCGCAGGCGCGCTCGGGAAAGTCGCTGATATAGCGTTCATCGGCGAAAATCGCTGTCTCGTGCACATGGGGCAGCAGCCACCACAGAATGTCGTTGTCCGACATGCGGGCATGGTCGGGGTAAAGCTGCCGTACCAGCTCCACCAGCGACAGGGCGATTTCCTTTACCACCGGCGTGCGTTCCGGCGCATGCTGGCGCAGCAGACGACGCAGAAGGCTGGCGGTCTCGCCGTCCATGATGAAGAAGTCAGTCACGTATTTCTCACCCTGTCGGCGCAGCAATGTTGCGTTTAGCAGCAGTTCCACCTCGTCCTCCATGTAGGGCGCGGCAACGCCCAGGGCCATCGACAGATCCGCGATGGTGGAGGGGTTTTCGCTGGCCTCCAGCAGGATGTTGACGCTCATGCGCCGGGAGATGGCGCTGTAGGGCAGATCGCTGGGCATGTTGCCGCTGGTCACAAAGCTCATGGTTTCCGGGTTGTAACTCCTGGGGCCAAAATCTCTTGCCATTTGCATTCCCTCTTTCAGCATCTTTCTGCACCGGTGGAGCCGCGCTTTGACGGTTCCCTCGGGCAAGTGAAGGCTGCGGGCAATGTCACGGACGGAGCGATCCTCAATGTAATAGGCCGTCATGAGCTCCCGGTAGTCCCGGTGGATGAACGCCAGCTCCCGTCGCAGGGCCGCTATGTCGTTCCGGTGGATGACCTCACTGACCATGTCGCGATCATCGGTTAGACTGTCGGCCTCCTCACCGGGGGCTTCCCGCTGGCAGGCAAGATGCCTGCCCCGGGCCCAGGCAGCGTAGCGGTTGCGGGCCACGCGCCATACCCATGCATGGGGCTGGACGATGGCGCGTTCCTCCCGCAGGGCGGCGAGATAGGACAAAAGAACATCTGCCGCCAGATCCTCTGCGGTAAAGGTGTCGCCAGTCTTGCGCAGGAAGAAGTAGAACAGCGGCTCGGCATATTGGGTGATCGTCGTTTCAGGCATTGCTTGAGCCTCCCTTTCACCCATATAGTGCGGGGCAGGAGGAGATGGTTGCAGTGGAGGGCAAAATATTTCCGGCAGCTGGTGCTGGCCGATCATCTGACCTGCTCGGCAAAGAGGCAGGGGCTGTCATCCCACAGCTGCACCTCGATGTAGTTGTACCTTTGGACCGCATCCTCCAAATAGCCTGTCGCACCGCCGGGATGTGCTGCCATCATGGCTGCCAGATCATCCTTTGTCCGCAGGGTGAAGGCACCGTTTCTCTCCAGCGTGGCCATGCTGTCGCCCTCGGTGAAGCTGATGTGCTCCTTCGGCACGCAGCGCAGCGGAATGCGAGTCACAGTGCCGTGATCAAACCAGGCATCCAAAAACGTGCTGCCCTGCAAAACAAAGGACAGCGGATGCTGCTGCGTGGGCTTGCCGCCGAGGGACACGAAGGTATCGTGGAGCAGCGCGTCCGTTTGTTTGCGGCGGGGGTAGTATTGTGGAAGTCCGCAAAGCGGTAGAAGGCGGTTGTGTCAGGATGCGCCTGCGCCAGCTGACGGGCCAGCTGGAAAGCTTCAGCCTCAGGCAGGCGCATGATGTTTTCCAGCGGACGGCAGTCCGGATGGCAGTAGTTTACGATGTACAGATCGTCCTCAATGTACATAGGCGGTTCTCCTTACAGGTTTGTCATCCATCGCAGAATGCGTTCACGGTTCCGCTGATCCTCTGCGATTTTTCCGATGGTTTCGACAATCTGTGACCTGCCCATGGCGCGTTCCTGCGCATCCTTGCCCAGTGCGCGCACGGCGTTGTAGGCCAGCCAGTCGATGTGGTTGCGGCGGCTGTCCAGCAGGAGGGCTGCGTCAGCGGGGCGGTCTCCGCCGGCGATGTAATATGCGCGGACGAAGGCGGTGAAGCGCGCCTCATTCAGCGGCCAGCCGCCCCAGGAGACAGCCAGGTCGATCATCTCCTGCAAGGGGTCAGCCCAGCCGAGGCACTCCAGATCAATGATGCGGAACTGATCTTCCTGCCACAGGACGTTCTTGGCGTCCATGTCGTTGTGGCAGATCGTCTGCACACGGGGCAGATGGGCCTGGGCGGCGTCCGCCGCGGCGGTGACACGCTGCAAAAGCGCCAGGCTGTCCTGTAGAAGGAGTGCTTCGGTGCGGGCCTGAGCATCCGTCAGGAGATCTTCGGCAAGGCGCTGCCAATCGATGGGATCGGGCTGGGTGAAGGGTTCGGGACAATTGCGGCGATCAAGCTGGTGAATCCTTGCCAGCACATCGCCCATCCGCGCACAGTGGGCAGGGGTGATTTCGTCCTCCCGCAGCGCATGGCCGTCGAAGTAGTCAAAGACGTACACATACTGCCCCTCCACACAGTGGAGCTTGCGCCCGTTGATGGTTCTGGCGGACAGGATGGGCAGCCCCTCTGCCTCCAGCAGGGCCTCGAGGGCTTCTGCGCGGCGGTAGTTAGGCAGGGCGGTCTCGCGCTGCATGATGTCCGGGTTGAGCAGCTTGACGGCATAGCGGCCCGTGCTGGTGGTCAGGGCCAGCATGCGGTGCGTGTAGCCGCCGTGCAGCACCGTGGGTGCTTCAAGCAGCGTGCCAAGGGACAGGGTATCGCAGATTTTTCTGATCAGCATGGGTTCTCCTTTGCAAAAAGGGCCGCCCGAACTGGCGCGGCCCAGGTAATCGCTGATTTATTCAGCGGCAGAGCTGATGATGACTTTTCGGCCATCTGCGGCTTGCAGAAATCTCAATTTACCTTCATTATTCAGTTGGCGCAGGCGTGGCTTCCGTCTCCACCTTCTCCAGGAAGGAAATCATGACATAGCCCTCGATCACATCGGTCTTGACCTTGACCCAGGCGGGATCCTCGCAGACCTCCAGCACGATCAGCTCCTGATGCTTGTACAGGCGGCGGAGGATTTCACTGGCCTGTGTGGGTTCAAGGCGCAGGTTGAGGCTGCTGTCGTCATCGATGCCCATGACCTTGGCCAGATAGGCGCCCTCGGGCAGCTCGCCGGTGGTGACGGGCATGAGGGTGGGCCGGGGTGTAGGCGTGGCGGGCGGCGCAGGGGTGGCGGCCAGTACCATGGGCGCCGTGGGCAGCACCGGATCGCCGGACTGCACGCGCATGAGCGTCATGCCGGGATAGTAGAATTCCATGATCTCGTGGAACTGCTTGCCATACTGGCCTGCCATCCACTGAGCGCCGCGCTGGCTCATGCCGACGCCGTGGCCGTAGCGGCGGGCCTCAAGGATGAAATGGGTATCCGTTTCCCGCAGCGTGACCATCTCGTTGTCGGTGCTGTTGATGGTCAGTCCCAGGGTGCGGATGAGTTCCGGGAAGATCTCCAGCGTGATGGTGGCGGACTCCTGGGCCGGAATGAAATCCGACAGCGTGGCCGTAGGCGCGGGCGTGGGCGCAGGCGTCGCGGTAGGGGTCGGGGTGGCTGTGGGTTCGGGGGTGGTGAACATATACCAGTCAGCTTCCGGAGTACCGGTGGGGACGGGCGCAGTGGGGATGACCAGCTTCCGGCCCGACCAGGTGAAGGTCAGCGTCAGTTGGGTCATCATGCGGCTGGGTTCGTCGAAGGCAGGCTCGCCAAGGACAGCGGCGGTCACGCTGTCGATGCGGAAGCTCTCGGGGGCGGTATCGTAGCCCTGGGCGGCAAGCTGCTCCTCCATATCGGGCAGCAGGAGGTTTTTGAGCGCCTCGCTGACGTCGCCGGTCTTGGGAATCTTCGCCGTGCGGACGATGCTTTCGGGGTTCTCCAGGTCGTAGGGATCGTCCACCATGGCATAGTAGCCCCAATCGCCCCGGCCACTCCAGACGTTCTCCACCAGCTCGGTCTGGCCGCCGTTGGAGGCGCTGTAATAGCAGATGGCCAGCTCGCCATTGTAGGTGCCGACCACGCCGGCGGTGTCCCGGACGGCCTGGATGGCATTGGTGTAATTGTAGTTGACGCCTTTGAATACCTGATCGTTGGTGGTATCCACCACGTCGTAGTCGCGGGAGGCGTTGATCTTGCTCAGCGCATAGATGCGGGCGCATACGGCCTGCGCCTTGAGGGCCTCCAGGGGGAAGTATTCGCTCATTTCATAGGGCACCACGCCAAGCAGATAATCCTCCACTGACAGGGTCAGGATGGGACGTAGGATGCCCTCTTCAATGGACAGCGCCAGATGCCCGGGATAAAGGGTGCCATTTTCGTCAAAGCGGATGCCGGTGTGGGCATTATCGTCGGATTCGTTGCGCACAAAGGTGATGCCCTCGCCCACCCGCAGGCTCATGCCCTGGTAGAACAGGTACATTTCTCCCTCACGCAAAAGCACGGTGACCTTGCTCCCCTGGGGGAAGGCCATCGACACATGTCCGTCCAGCGTGGCGGTATACACGCCGTCCAGCACCAGATCGGCACGGTCCGTCAGTCCCAGGCGGCGAAGCAGCACGCGTACATTGGGCGCGGGGGATTCAGCCGCTTCCGCCCCGGCTTGCAGCGGCAGCAGAACAAGGCACAACAGCAGGCAGAGCACCTGTACAAATCGTTTCATCAAATCGTTGACCTCCCTGTCATCCGTCAGGATCGGTTTTCCTCATGATAAAAACGGATGACAAGCATATTATCATCCGTATGCCAGTAATTATACGTCTTTGGCAGCAGCTTCAAATTCGCCGGGGGTCATGCCGGTGTACTTTTTGAAGACCTGGCAGAAGTAGCTCTTGTTGGGATAGCCGCAGGCCGCGCTGACGTCCGAGAGCGTCATGCCCTGAGGATCGGAGAGCAGATACTGAGCCTTCTCCATGCGTGTGCGGGTGAGAAAGGTGGAAAAGTGCTGGCCGGTCTTTTCATGGAAAAGGCGACAGAAATAGGCCGGGGTCAGCCCCAGCGAGCGGGACAGGTTTGCCTGGGAATAGGGCAGGGCGCAGTCCAGGCGGATGGATTCGATCACCCGGTCGATGGGCGCGCTGTTCAGCGGCGGCGGGCAGGCGCGCAGAACGCCCTGCAGGCTGGTGAGCCATGCCAAAAGTGCCTCGCGGGGGTGGCGGGTCATATCCAGCAGGTTCAGTTTTTCCGTCATCTGGCGCAGCGACAGCTCGGCATGCTGGCTCCATACCGCCTCCACCACCAGCGGGATAAAGCCAAAGCACACGGGGCTCAGCTCGGTCTGCGTGCGTAGCGTGCGGGAGACATAGCCGCCCAGCACCGCATACTGGCGGCGCTTGATGCTGGTCTGCAGGGCAAGCCGGTGGGCGCGGGCGGCATTGCCGTCAATGGGGGAAACCCGGCTCCACCAGTCGGAAATCTCCCGCATGGGGGCCAGATGCGTGGCCCATTCCTCCGGGCGCAGGAACTCTTCGCCGATGAACATCGTGCCATCCTGCTCAAGGTTGACATTGGCATGCTCCATCAGCGCATGTGCGCACAGCCACAGCACCGTATCCCGGTGTACCTTGGCGGGGAAGCGCGTCAGCGCCAGCATGATGGTCATCACATCGCCATCAGCAGCGAAGCAGGCTGCCGAAGCGCCAGCGGCCGACATGGTCTGCTCCACGCCCTCCAGCAGGGCCTCGCGCTGATCGTCCGTCAGGGGAACATCCGCCTCCCAGCGGATCAGCCGCCAGGCATGCACACCCGTTTCCTCCGGCACCGCCGCTCCGGGATCCTCTGCCAGCAGCGCAGCCATGGCGCGGCTCAGGGTGTTCTCGCGTTCCGTTGCCATCATCGTTTCTCCTTTATCCCAGGACATCTGAATCAAAAACGCGGCCGCGCCCGACATAAGCGTCCGGCGTGCCGCGAAAAACGACACCTATTCTATTGTAATCGAATCGATGGTTTTTGAAAAGAGGTCTTTGTAAATTTGTTGCTTTTTGTAAGGGGTGCACAATTATATCTGCGTCATTCCGGTGAAAAAGGATGTATCCGTCGTGTGAATATAGCACTGACCGATCTTCTCAATGCCGATGACTCGCAGGGCCTTGCCGGCGGACTTCTTGTCCATGCCCATGGCACTGAGCAGCTCGTCTTCGGGAATTGCGGGGAGGGTCATGGGCATTTGGAGCGCTGCGAGCAGGGCGTCGAGGCGTTCTGCCGTGCCGGGAGCCGTCATGCCCTTGCCCTCCGTCAGGCGGGTCATGACATGCATGCCCAAAGCGACCGCTTCGCCGTGGCGGAGACCCTCGTAATGCTGGCAGGTCTCCACCGCATGGGCGATGGTATGGCCGAAGTTCAGCGTCATGCGCAGACCCGTGTCGCGCTCGTCCTGGGCCACCACGTCAGCCTTGGCCTGAATGCAGTGGCGCAGGATCTCGTCGATGTGCGCCATCAGCGTGCTGCGTCCGCCGGGGGCGCAGCTTTCCAGGAGCGCAAAGAGCTCTGCATCGCCGATGCAGCCATACTTGATCACCTCGCCCAGGCCATCGCGCCAGTAGGCGTCGGAGAGAGTTGTCAGCGTGTCTGGGTCACAGAGGACGAAGTCCGGCTGATAGAACGCGCCCACCAGGTTCTTGCCCTGGGGCAGATCCACCGCCACCTTGCCGCCCACGGAAGAGTCCACCTGGGCCAGCAGAGTCGTCGGCACCTGAATGAAGTGCACGCCGCGCAGATACGTCGCTGCCGCCAGTCCGGTCAGATCGCCGATGACGCCGCCGCCCAGGGCGATCACCGCGTCCTTGCGGGTGATGCGACTCTCGCACAGGAAGTCGTACAGCTCCATCAGGCGCCCCAGGCACTTGGTCTGCTCGCCATGGGGCAGCACGATGGAGCACACGCGCAGCCCTGCATTTTCAAGGGACTTCACCGCCCGGTCAAGATAGAGCGGGGCCACATGGTCGTCCGTCACGATGGCAACGGCGATCTCGCCGTGCATCTCCAGCACATGGGTGCCCAGACAGTCCAGCAATCCGCTGCCGATGTGGATGGGGTAGGTTCTTTGTCCCAGAGGGACGGTGATCATGGGCATGGAGCACCTCCTGATAGACGAATTAGGAATGATGAATGCAGCTACTGGCACAGACGCTGTCCCACACGCTAAATTCCTAATTCCTAAATCATAATTGCTAATTAAATTTCGCGTCCAACGGCGCGGGCGATATTCCTGATGTCTGCCATGACCTCGGCAAAGGCGTCGGGCTTGATGGACTGCGCGCCGTCGCACAGGGCGTGGGCGGGATCGTTGTGCACCTCGATCATCAGGCCGTCTGCGCCTACGGCGATGGCGGCGCGGGCAAGGGGCTGCACCATCCAGTACTTGCCCGTGGCGTGGCTGGGATCGACAATCACCGGCAGATGGCTGAGCTTCTTTACCGCGCAGATGGCGGAGAGATCAGTGGTGTTACGGGTATAGGTCTCGAAGGTGCGAATGCCGCGCTCGCACAGGATGATGTTCTCATTGCCGCCAGCCATGATGTACTCGGCGGACATGAGCCACTCCTCGATGGTGGCGGACATGCCGCGCTTGAGCAGGATGGGCTTCCTGGTCTTGCCCAGACGCTTGAGCAGGTCAAAGTTCTGCATGTTGCGTGCGCCGACCTGAATGCAGTCCACCTTGTCCTCGAATTTGTCGATGTCATAGGGGCTCATCAGCTCGGTCACGATGGGCAGACCCGTCAACTCGCGGGCATGGCAGAGCATATCCAGCCCCTGATATTCAAGGCCCTGGAAGGAATAGGGACTGGTGCGGGGCTTGAAGGCGCCGCCGCGCAGGATGGTCGCACCGGCCTCCTTGACAGCCCTGGCCACCTCGGTGATCTGCTCGTTGCTCTCCACCGAGCAGGGGCCGGCCATGACGCTCAGCTTCGTGCCGCCGACCACCGTATCGCCTACCTTCACCTCGGACGCGCCGGGGTGGAACATGCGGTTGGCCTTTTTGAAGGGCTCAGCGACCTTCATGATGCGCTCCACACAGCGGAAGGATTCCAGCTGCGCTGGGTCGATGCGGCTGGTATCGCCGATCAGGCCCAGAATGGTCAGATCGCTGCCGTACATGGGGTTGACGGTGATGCCGCCCTTGGCGGTGATCATATCCGCTACGTAATCGATTTCCTGCCGGGTTGCGCCCTGTTTCATGACGATAATCATAGGTATATTCCTCCTTCATACCTGGATGAATCTTCAGGATACAAAAAGCGCGGAAGTTCCGCAAAGGGAGCTTCCGCGCATCATTGACCCATTCCGAGGGACGGGCATGCCATCAGCTAACTTCACGCAACGTCAATCTGCCCGGCAGCAAAAGCGGCCGGGAACGTAAACGCGAAGTAAGAAGCGTACAGCATGAGTCCATCCTCCTTGTGGCATTGATTATAGCGTCTGTGTCTCGTGCCTGTCAAGCCTTTGGATTGTTCTTTCGTTGTTCAGCAGTTGGGGCGACGCATCTTCTCGTCCTTCATGATGTGCACGATCGTCGAATTCGTGCCGCCCATGCCCACGCAGACCAGCTCGCCCAGATGGGCGATAAGCCGGTCGAAGCTCTCGTCCAGGATGCCGTCCTGGGCGTGGATGCCGCCGCCCTCCATGGCGAGGCAGGCTGCCTCTACCGCAAGGCCTGCGCTCAGCGCCACTTTGGACGCACAGCCCTCCTTCGCGCCGTCGCAGATCATGCCGCTGACGGAGCCAAGGATATTACGCGAGGCCTGGAGCATCTCCTTTTCGCCGCCGCCCATCAGGAATACCACGCCGATGGAGGCGCTCAGGCCCGACGCCACGCCGCAGGCGCACACGCTGGACAACGGGCCAATGAAGCTCTTGATGTAGATGTTTGCCAGACACGCCAGCGCCAGCGCCCGCAGCAGACGCTCCTCGGACACGGTAAAGCACCGCGCCGCCGCATCCACCGTCAAAAAGAGTGTCAGGCCCTGATTGCCGCTGCCTGTGGCGGTCATCACCGGCAGCGGGATGCCGTGCATGCGGGCATAGGAAGCGGTGCCGGCCATTTTCTTGGCCTGGGCGTACAGGGAGCCGTCCTGCAGGAGCATATTGGGCAGCACATGATGTGCCAGACCTTCCTCCATTGCGCGGTAATACACGACGCGGTTCATGTTCAGCGCATCCCGCAGGAAGATCAGCTCCTCCAGCGGCACCGCGCGGGCAAATTCGATGAACTCGCCCAGGGAGCCCTCGTGCGCTGCGGCAGCCTCCTCGCCGTCCTCCACGGTAAAGGGAGCGAAGGGTGCATGCTCCACCCGTGCGATGTTATCATGCTCGTCACTGGTGATGACGCGCACGCTGTCCTCCGCTGTCTCAATGACCGTCTCGATATACAGGCCTTTGGCTTCCTCGGCGATCTCTACCGTGACCAGCGCCCGCAGCGCCTTGGCCTGCGCCAACTGCTCCGGCTTGACGGTGTGCAGGGCGTTCATGCCCGCCTTCGCATCGCCTGCCGTGATACCCAGCGCCACGCACAGGTTGACGCCGCGCTCATCCGCGCCGGGGATGCCCACGCCCATAGTGTTCTTGAACAGATAGGCGTCCAGCCGCGCTGTGACACGCACGATTTCGCCCCGGACGTGCTCCCGGGCCGTCGCGGCATTCAGCGCGATGGCTGCAGGTTCCGTGCAGCCGGTCGAGGGCGCCAGCGAGGCCTTGATCTTCCGCAGGTAACAGGCATAATCCATCTTTTCTCGCTCCAGTTCGACAAAATTCATATAGATATTCGTTCCCTGCGCGGCAAATTCCTGCCGGTTTCAGGGTAAAAGCGCGGCGTTCCCCTTGCGTTCACACAGCCATCACTGGTATAATAAACCTACAAAGGCAGGTCTTCCCTGCAAAATGAAAAGGAGGAACCCTTATGAAGAGATTCCTTTCCATCCTGCTGGCAGTCACCATGCTGCTTGGCATGACCACCCTTGCTGCCGCCGAGGCTGGCACCTACACCGGCACCGGCAAGGGCTTCGCGGGCGATGGCTCCGTGGAGGTCAGCGTGACCGTCGATGAAAACGGCGTGGTTACAGACATTACCGTCACCAACTGCACCGATACCCCCGGTGTGTGCGACGCGGCGGTGAACACCCTGCCCGCCCTGATGGTCGAATTGCAGACGGCCAACGTGGACGTGGTGGGCGGTGCAACCTTCACCAGCGAGGGCATCAAGGAAGCTGTGTTGACCGCTGTCGTGTCCGCAGGTCTTGACGCAGTGAGCTGGTCCACCAAGAAGGAAAAGGTCGTCGAGAAGGGCGAAGATGTGACCCTGACCACTGACGTCGTGGTCATCGGCGGCGGCGGCGCGGGCCTGGCTTCCGCTGTGCAGGCGAACCAGCTGGGCAGCTCCGTCATCGTGCTGGAGAAGATGGGCAAGGTTGGCGGCAACACCATCCTGGCCGGCGGCGCGCTCAATGCGGTTAATGACCGCTCCGAGCAGGCCATCCAGTACAATGATTCCGTGGAATGGCACTATCAGCAGACCTTCTCCGGCGGCGACTATCAGGGCGATCCCGTGCTGGTGCACACCCTCGTGTCTAACGCCTGGGACGGCGTGCAGTGGCTGATGGACCTGGGCATGGAGTTCCAGGATGACACCGCGGGCCTGTTCACCGTGACCGGCGGCCTGTGGCCCCGCGCGCATAAGCCTGTGGAAGTGGCCGGCACCGGCTTCTTCACCACCTACATGAACTACATTGACACCCACGAGGGCGTGGAGGTCATGCTCAACACCTGCGCCACGGAGATTCTGGTGGATGAATCCGGTAAGGCGGTGGGCGTGGTCGCTACCGGCGAAACGGGCAACACCGTGACTGTCATGGCCTCCAAGGGCGTGATCGTCGCCACCGGCGGCTTCGCGGCCAATGTGGAGCTGCGCACGGCCTTCAACACCCAGTGGGCGGATCTGGGCGCGGACATCAAGTCTACCAACCACCCCGGCGCGACGGGCGATGGCATCAAGATGCTCCAGAAGCTGGGCGCGGACTTCGTGCAGATGGGCAACATCCAGCTCCTGCCCCTGGGCGATCCCGAGACCGGCGCGCTCTCCGGCAACATCGAGCATGATGTGGAGACCCGCATCTTCATCAACAAGGAAGGCAACCGCTTCACCAACGAGGGCGGCCGCCGCGACGACATGACCAACGCCCTCTTTGCCCAGACGGATTCCTACATGTGGATCGTCATGGACTCTGATACCTATCCCACGGGCGATGAACTCAACAACTTCGGCGAGACCGCCAACCAGCTGGTCGCTGCCGGACGCGCTGTGAAGGCTGATACCCTTGAGGAACTGGCCGTACTCATGAATGTTCCTGCCGAGAACCTGATTGCGGCGGTGGAAGATTTCAACCAGTACGCCCAGGGCGGCGCGAAGAGCGGCGAGGCGGATGCCTTTGGCCGTACTCTCTTCTCCACCCCCATCGACAATGGCCCCTTCTACGCAGCTGCCCGCGTGCCCACCGTACATCACACCATGGGCGGCGTGCGCATCAATGAGCTGTGCCAGGTGCTGACCGAATCCGGCGAGATCATCCCCGGCCTGTATGCGGCGGGCGAGGTCACCGGCGGCATCCACGGATCCAACCGTCTGGGCGGCAACGCGCTGACCGACACGGTGGTGTTCGGCCGCATCGCTGGCGAATCCGCGCATTACGAGAAGTAAGCGGGGTATCCCATGGCGAGCTACCTGATCAAGGATACCACCCGCGAGGAGCGGGAGCGGATCGTTGCCGAGGCGCTTGGCAACATCGAGGCGAACTGCGATGGCTGCATGCCGGGCATTGCCGAAATGTATCAGGCGTACATCGACGGCGAGATGGAGCTGCGGGAGTGCAACATGGCCTTCAATGCCCGGTATGTTTCCGGGATGCAGGGGCCTGAACGCAGCCGCAGCTGCATGAAGTAAGCAAACAAAAGCCCGCTGGCGCGTTGAAACGTCAGCGGGCGATTTTTTATTTGACCGGAACGCCGGCCTTTTCCGCCGCAGCGCGCATGACCGCCACGGCCTTCACATACGCCTCGTGATCCGGCAGATGCTCCACGAACACGGGCATGTCATCCCTTAACGCGTGCGCCAGCTTCATGACCTGCATCAGGTCAATGCTGCCATCCCCCGGCGGCACTTCGCCGATGCAGATGGGCAGGAAGCCGTCCCTGAGAAGCACATCCTTGGCGTGGATGCTCACGATGTGCGGGCCAAGCAGATCAAAGCAATGGCGGATGAAATCCGATGCATGGCGGTAGCGGTCAAGGCTGTTGATCATGTTGCAGTAATCCAGATGCACCCTGAAGGCGCTGCGCTCCATGTCCTGCATAAGCGTCAGGTACTGCTCCGGGGATTCGGGGCACATCCACGGCATGGGCTCAAGGGAGTAGCAGCTCTTCGCGGGCTGCACGGCGTCGATGATGCGCCGTGTGGTGGTGATGACCGCTTCATAGACCTCACGGCTGTCCAGGGACGGGTGGTAACCATCCCACAGTTCGCCTGCCGAGCCGGAAATGTTCACGCAGCAGTTTGCGCCGACCTCCTCGGCCAGCTCCAGCTGGCGGATGTTGTATTCGATGTTCTTCTCCCGCTCCGCAGGGTCACGGGCCATGACATTGCGCCATGCGCCGACCTCGCCGATGAGGAGATCATTGTCCCGGCAGCACTGGGCATAATCGCGCCAGACCTGTTTGGGCGCACTGCTATCCACGGGGAAGATCACCGCGCTGTAGCCCAGCTCCTTCACGTGGGCCAGCCATTCCTTGGGACTGTTGTAGGGCTTCATGACAGAACCGCCAAGCCGCATGAGTATTCCTCCTTTGCTTCGTTCGGGGGCTTTCCGCCTGCCCTCTTACCAGCTGAAATTCGCCAGGCGCACCACGTCGCGGTCGATGTGACGGACGTCCGGCGAGGCGGTCATGGCCATGGTGTATTGGAGATCGTTGGTGATATCGAGGATGCCTTTGCGCACGCCCTCCGCACCCTCCTCCCGGAGACGTGCCATCAGCGGACGCCCCACGGAGCAGGCCGTCGCGCCCAGCGCCAGCGCCTTGAACACATCCAGGCCGCTTTGCAGGCTGCAGTCCACAAATAGAGGCACCTTACCCTCCGTCTCCGCAGCGATCTCCGGCAGCACCATCAGCGGCGGCACTGCGCAGTCCAGGCGGCCATTGTGGTGGGATACCACCATGCCCTGCACGCCGCAGTCCAGGCATTTGCAGGCTTCCTTGCGGCTTAGAACGCCCTTGATGACAAAGGGCAGCTTCGTGGCCCTGACCATCTCCGCCAGTTCTGCGGAGGACAGGGGATACATCTCTATGCCCTCGATCACGTCGTAGCCATGGCGCCGGTCGAAGGCATGGTCGGTATCGATGCCAACGGCGAGGCAGCCCTGCTCCTCGGCATGGCGGATCTTCTCGTAGATGGACTGACGGTCCGCATAGGGCTTGATGATCTTGATCACTGATGCGCCGGTGGCGACCATGCGCTCCAGCTCGTCCTTGGGGCCCATGCCGCTGAATACCAGGGCGCCAGCCTCTGCCGCTCCCTGCGCCATGGCTGCCATGCCGTCCGGCCACGTGCCGGAAAGATGGCTCAGCGCCGCCGTTGCCACGGGGGTGGAGAAGGTTTTGCCATACACGGTCATATCGGTGGAGGGCATCACCGCGTCCAGATGCCGCAGCTCCACCAGCAGGGAGTCCAGATAAGCCCGGGTGATGTGATCGGAGGATAGGGATTTGCGCTCATAGGCCATAGGGGATACCTCCTGTTTGATTGTCGATGATGCTGATGCCAGTATAACATATGAAAAAGGAGAAGGCAACCGCCTTCTCCTTATGCTTACGCTTTTTTCCACAGCCACCATGCATAGCCGCCTGCAATCACCATCAGCAGTACTGCGCTGCACGCCTGCACCAGCTCCGGGGCGGCATGGCCGAACACCGCTGCCACCAGGGCTGTGAACGCGCCTTTCTCCAACGCAAAGACGCTGCTGCCGTTGATAAACATGTGGCTGGTCACGCACGGCCACAGGCTGCCGCCCTTGTAGACGATGATCGTGTACAGGAAGCCGATGGCGATGGCGTAGCACACCTGCAAAAGCACGCCCAGGATATCCTCCGTGTTGGCAAGGTTCACGATGTGTCCCGCGCCGAAGGTCACGGCGGAAACGATGATCGCGCTGCGTAGATTGTTCTTCGCCATGCCGCGGAACAGGAAGCCGCGGAAGATGACCTCCTCCACATAGCCCGCGATGGCTTTGTTGACCATCATCAGCAGCGTCACCGCCAGCGGCGCAGTCAATCCCACGCCGTTGACGAGGTTGATGCAGGACAGCACGATCAGCGGGATGAACCACGAAAAGGCCTTCCCATTGCCCTTGAAGCTGCACAGGCCGAACTTCTCCGCCAGGCCGTTCCGGACGATCCACACCGTCGCAGCCGCCGCCAGCGCCACGATGCACAGGACAGGCACCAGCAGCTGCCCCACCGTTTTGGACGCCAGATCATCAAAGCCGCCGCAGAATTGCAGGGCGATGTTCATCACCACCACATAGATGGCGATCCATACCAGGGCAAAGTTAACCTCGTTCTTTTCGTAAAGCTTCTTCATTCGTGTACCTCCTCCATTTTGACGGCGCCGATCATGCCCATGAATGCCATTTCCAGCATCGGGACGGCCTCGGTTTCGTCGAATCCCATCGTGTTGTTGGCCAGCATGGAGGCGTATCCATGCACCAGCAGGCACAGCGCCTTGAAGACCAGCTTGGTCTGCGCCAGCGTCAGCCCGGCCTCCTGCTGGAGGATCGTCAGCACCGGCATGAGCTCCGGCGCATCAACCAGACTGGCGATGCTCTGCCCTGCAAAGCCGTCCGACTGGAACAGGAGGCGGAACAGGTGCTTCTCCTTGGCGGCAAAGCGGATGTAGTTCAGGCCGATGGAGAGCATGGGGTTCTGGGCATTATCCAGGTTCATCAGGCACCGGGAGTGGTATTCGTCCGCCATGCGGTAGACCTCCCGCCGAATGTCCTCAATGTGGGCGAAGTGGTAGAGCACCGGCTGGGTGGAGCAGCCCAGTCGCTGGGAGATCGTGCGGGCATTGATGTTCTCCGCACCCTCCTCCAGGGCGATGGCATAGGCAGCCTCCAGAATCATGTCGCGGGTGATGCGGGGCTTGGGCGGCATGGGTGAACCTCCTTTTATAATAGGAGTTATATAACCGCAATTATAATACTGCATATCGGAAGTTTTGTCAAGCCCTGGAAGAAAAAAATCCCCGGCTTCATCAGGAGTTATTATGTAGAGGAAGGTTTACCCCTCCTCGTCATGAGTCGCGGGAAATACAGTAAATTCAAGCAGTTATAGCTTGAAGGGAAACCTTCAAGTACATAGCTGCTTTTTCTATTGCAGCAGAAAGCGAGGATACCCTATGAAACTGACCTATCGCCGCTGCGGAGACTACTACCTGCCCAACATCGGCATTCCTGCCGAGGACATGCGCCCGCTTGGCAAGTACGGCAGAATGCGCCTGCGCTATCTCCGGGAGCATCGTTCCCTCCTGTTCAATCAGCTCCTGCTGTCCGGCAAGCTCATGAAAAACCTGCACAGCATTGACGATGCCTGTCAGGAACGCCTGGATCTGCTGATCCCTCAGATGAAAGCTGCCGAAGGTGTCACCGAGGAGCTGAAAGCTGCCGACCAGATGGAATGGGTACGCCGCATGAACAGCATTCACAACCGGATCGAAGAAATACTGTTCAACGAGTTGATCTATGACTGAGGGATTGTGCCAC
>JAFUOR010000073.1 GCA_017481825.1 Clostridia bacterium | reverse complement strand
GAGGCCTCTGACGTCAACGGCGACGGCACAGTCAACATGCGCGATGCGCTGCTGCTGCTCAAGTACCTTGCCGGCTGGGATGTAGAGTTGAAATAACCAATACCACATGCACCGACGCTGCTCACGGCGCCGGTGCTTTTTGCGGGGGAAATTCATCCTTTTGGCCTGAAAAGCTTGCGATGCCCGCACGCTTCATGCTATAATTATAAGACAAGTGCATGAAGGAGCGTGACGGAGGATGACTTGCATCTACGGTGACAGCCGCGCAGTGGCGCGCGCAGCGATCTCCCTGGCGATGACCTCCAGCCGCGAGGAGGAAGCGGCCCTCAAGCAGAGCCTTGCAGCTCAGGGCATCCGCGGCGCTGCCTCCGATTACGGGGGAGAGTTCAACACCTCGGTGATGAAGGTGATTGAGCGCGCCGTGGTGGCTGCCAAGCGCGAGGGCGTGATTGGCGAAATCCACCACGAGGAGGGTGCTGTGGCCGGTGCGGCGCATGACGCCATCAATCAGATCAGCCATAAGGCCATGGGTCTGTCCGTGGGCGGCAAGATCGGCGTGGCCCGCGCGGGCGAGCATGTGGCGGTGGCGGTGTTCTTCACCGTGGGCCTTGTGCACCTCAATGAAGTCTGTATCGGCCTGGGGCACCGGGCTGTGTGAGATACAAAAGGAGATTGCTGATATGATTCTGAATATCGCCATGGACGGCCCGGTCGGCGCGGGCAAATCAAGCATCGCCTCCGCAGTGGCGGGGAGGCTTGGCATTTTACATCTGGACACGGGCGCGATGTACCGTGCTGTTGGCCTGACTGCGATCCGTCGGGGCGTCAACCTCGCTGACGAGGCAGCTGTGACGGCCCTCTGCCGTGCCATTCAGGTGAGCGTTGCCCATGGCCCAGGTGGCCAGCGTACCATCGTTGACAGCGAGGACGTGACGGACTGCATCCGCACCCCTGAGGTCAGCATGGCGGCCTCGACCGTAGGACGCTATGCCGGCGTCCGCGAGGAGATGGTGGCCATCCAGCAGCGCCTGGCCAAGGAAACGCCCATGCTGCTGGACGGGCGCGATATCTGCACCGTGGTGCTGCCGGATGCGCCGGTGAAAATTTACCTCACTGCCTCTGCCGAGGAGCGCGCCCGCCGCCGTCACCTTGAAATGGTGCACAAGGGCGATGACACCCCCTACGAGCAGGTGCTTGCCGATCTTCGCGCCCGTGACGATCAGGATATGAACCGCAAGGTCAACCCGCTGCGCCCTGCCGAGGATGCCGTGATTGTCGATTCCACCAGCCTCACCTTCGATCAGGTTGTGGACGCCATTATCAAGATCGTGGAGGATAAGACTCGTGAGTGAAGTGCAGAAGAAGTCGAGCCGTTCGTTGCTTTACACCATTGCGTATCCCATCGCCAAGCTCCTGCTGAAAACCGTTTTGCCCGTGCGCTACCATGACGCGGAGCGCCTGGACGTGGATGCGCCCTTCATCGTGATGGGCAACCATGAATCCATGCTGGACCCGGTTATTGCGGCCATGCCGGTCAAGCGGTATCAGATCCGCTTCCTGGGTAAGAAGGAGCTGTGGAAGAACCCCATCGTGGCAAAGGCCTTCACCAGCATGAAGATGATCCCCGTTGACCGCCACAACACCGACATGGAGGCCATGCGCGCCTGCATGAAGGTCACCCGCGAAGGGAACATTCTGGGTATCTTCCCCGAGGGTACGCGCTATCACAAGGGCCTGATGGAAGAGCTGGAGTCCGGCGTGGCGCTGATTGCCCTGCGCAGCCGTGTGCCGCTGATTCCCATCTATATTACCGGTAAACTGAAGCTCTTCCGTAAGACGGACGTGTACGTGGGCGAGCCGATCCCCATGGATGATCTGCGCGAGCAGGGCGTGAACAAGGAGAGCTGCGAGGCACTGCTGGCACGCATCACCGCCATCTACGCCGACATGGCCAAAGCACATGCAAAGTCCTGAGAGCACTGCCCTCCTGCAAAGACAAAAACAAGCCTCAACACCCCAAAGAGGGACGCTTAGGGGCGAAGCGCTCCTAAGCAGATGCAGGACAGCGCCTCTGGCGGGGTTCTGCTAAACTTTTTTCAAATTTTTTTCGCAAACAAGCAGGAATACTGGCTTTGACAGCGAAATGAGTAAAATCAGAGCATTTTGCGAAAGGATGCTTACCCGATGCCGATAGAGGTTGCTGCACACGCTGGTTTCTGCATGGGTGTGAAGCGCGCGGTAGAGTCTGCGATGCAGGTCGCAGCGTCCGGCGTGCCTTCCTGTACCCTGGGCGAGCTGGCGCATAATCCCACCGTGGTGGACATGCTGTCCCAGAGGGGCGTTCCCCCGGTGCATACGCCGCAGGAAGCGCAGGGGCGGCAGGTGCTCATCCGCAGCCATGGCGTATCGCCGGATGTGCTGGAGGCCCTTGCCAAGGCCGGATGCAGCGTCGTGGATCTGACCTGCCCGTTCGTGGCCAAGCTTCACCGCACGGTGGCCGAGGGCACGGCGGACGGCACACCCGTAATCATGGTGGGCGAGAAGGAGCATCCCGAGGTGAAGGGCACCTGCGGCTGGGCCAGGGGCGATGTATACGTCGTAGCCACGCCTGAGGAAGCCGAGCAGCTGCCCGAAATGGACAAGGCCATTGCCGCAGCCCAGACGACCTATCCGCCCGAGAGGTGGGAGGCCATCACAACGGTTCTGCGCCGCAAGGTCAGGCATCTGGAGGAGCACTGCACGATCTGCAACGCCACTCCCGTGCGCCAGAGGGAAGCCAAGGAGCTGGCGGCCCGTGCTGACGCGATGATCGTCATCGGCGGCAAAAACAGCGCCAACACGCAAAAGCTTTACGCGGCCTGCAAAGCACTGTGTCCGCGAACGATTCTGGTAGAGCGCGCGGCGGAGATTCCGCCTGCCTTTGCAAATACGAATTCCGAATTCATAGGAATAACCGCTGGTGCATCCACACCGGCTGGTTCATTAGAGGAGGTTGTAACCCACATGACCGACATTCAGTCCACCGAGTTCTCCATGGATGCCATCGTTGCCACGATGACGCGCATCAAGGCCGGCCAGACCGTGACCGGCAAGGTCGTCCAGATCACCGAGGACGAAGTTTGCGTTAACATCGGCTACAAGGCCGACGGCATCATCAAGCGTGCCGACCTGACCCAGGAAGACGTGAAGCTCGACGACGAGATCGAAGCCGAGATCGTCAAGGTCAACGACGGCGAGGGCAACGTCGTGCTGTCTCAGCGCAACATCGTCAACCGCAAGGCTTGGGAGGCCCTCATGGCCAAGTACGAAGCCGGTGAGTACGTTGACGGCGTGGGCAAGGAGGCCGTCAAGGGCGGCCTGATCGCTGACGTTGAGGGCGTGCGTGCCTTCGTGCCTGCTTCCCAGCTGGCCCAGCACTACGTCGACAAGATCGGCGAGTTCGTCGGCAAGGACATGAAGCTCAAGATCATCGAAGTCGACAAGCAGAAGAAGCGCATCGTTGCTTCCCGCAAGGCCGTCATCGCTGAGGAGAGCGCTGCGAAGAAGAAGGAAGCCTGGGAGCGTCTGGAAGAGGGCATCATCATCCACGGCATCGTCCGTCGTCTGACCCAGTTCGGCGCGTTCGTCGACGTGGGCGGCGTTGATGGCCTGATCCACATCACCGACCTGTCCTGGGGCCGTATTCCCATCCCTCCGAGGTTGTCAAGCCCAACCAGGAAGTGGACGTGAAGATCCTGTCCCTGGATCGTGAGCGCGAGCGCATCCAGCTGGGTTACAAGCAGCTGATGCCCCGTCCCTGGGACAATGCCGCCGAGATGTATCCCGAAGGTGCCATCGTCGAGGGCAAGGTTGTCCGCATCACCGATTTCGGTGCGTTCGTCGAGCTGCAGCCCGGTCTGGACGGCCTGGTGCACATCTCCCAGTGCGCCCCCAACCGTGTCAACAAGGTCGAGGATGCTGTGCAGGTCGGCCAGGTTGTTCGCGTGAAGGTGCTGAGCGTTGACACCGAGAAGAAGCGCATCTCCCTGTCCATCCGTCAGGCCGTGGAAGACGAGTTCTCCTTCGAGGAGACCGACGACATGGAGCCCGTGATGGTGGATGTTGAGGCTGTTGCCGAGGCTGAGGCCGAGGTTGCCGAGACTACCGAGGAGTAATCTGGATTTTCATGAGGAGGTAAGCCGTGTGCTTGCCTCCTTTTTCCGATTGGAGGGAATTCCATGTCACGCTGCATCATTATCGCGCCCTTGTACAATGGCGAGGAGCGCGAATGGCTCACCCCGCGTGCGGGTGATCTGCTCCTGTGCGCTGATGGAGGCTATGCCTCCGCCATCCGTCATGGCTTTCGCCCTGACGTGACCATCGGCGATTTCGATTCCATGCCAGATGTAGCGGTCGCGGGCGAAGTCGTCCGTCTGCCCGTGCACAAGGACGATACCGATATGGTGGTCTGCCTGGAGGAGGGGCGAAAGCGTGGTTATCGGGAGTTCATCGCTGCCGGCTGCCTCGGCGGACGCTTTGATCATACGCTATCCTGCCTGCAATGCGCCGAGGATTGCGCGGCCCGAGGCGAGTCCCTCTGGCTGTGCGACGCCCAAAACCGCGTGACAGTCCTCCATCCGGGAGCGTATATCATCCCGGCCATCCCTGGACGCAAGCTGTCCTTGCTGGCCTTCACGCCCCAGGTGACGGGCGTGACCCTCAGCGGCGCTCTCTGGCCCCTCCAGCAGGCAACCCTCACCAGCCGCTATCCCCTTGGCTGCAGCAATGAGTTCACTGCGGAGGCAGCGCAGCTGTCCTTCCGGGAGGGAAGTCTGGTGCTCTGCTGCAGCGCTGACGCGTCGGCAAACGGTACAGCCTGATTCTTGATTATCGTATAAAAGCGACAAATCACAAGATTTTCGTTTTCCCCAAATGCCCTGAGTTCCTCTGCTGGGCTGCAAACGTTTTCGTGGAGAAGTAACAAAATCTACAAAATCGGACGTTCCCCCCTTGTTCAAGGGAAAAAAAGGTGATACAATAGTGCATTATCCGGCATCGGACAAAAATTGTTCGTGTTTTGCGGGGTAGAACATCAAGGGTGGATAATCCGCAGGGTGAATGTGAATCCTACGGGAAAGCGCATCATCTGCAAAGAGGGAAGAGGAGCGTGCCTGCATGGTGGAAATCGGCAAGCTGCTGACGGAAGGCAAGGGTAAACGAGTCTACGCAACCAACGATCCTGATACTGCCGTGGTCTATTATAAGGACGAGGCTATGGCCTTCCACGGGCTCAAGCGGGGCCGCATTCTGGGCAAGGGCGAGGTCAACAATGCCATTACGGCGCATCTTTTGCAGATGCTGGGCCAGCATGGCATCAAGACGCATTTCATCGAGCAGATCGACGCCCGGCAGTCGCTGGTGAAGCGCTGCAAGATGATCCCGCTGTCCGTGAAGGTGCGCAACCGTGTGGCCGGATCACTCAGCAAGCGTATCGGCTTTGCCACCGGTACGAAGCTGGATACCCCTGTGGTGGAGTTCGAGCTGCGCGATGAGTACCTGGATAATCCGCTCATCAACGGCACCCACATCCAGGCCATGCATCTGGCCACTAATCAGGAGACCCGCTTCATGGTGGATACCGCGATGAAGGTCAACGAGATCCTGTCGGACTACATGGCAGATATCGGTGTGGAGTTGGTGGATATCAAGATGGAGTTTGGCCGCTTTGACGGTGAGATCCTTCTGGCGGATGAGATTTCCCCCGATACCGCGCGTTTCTGGGACGCCCGCACCCACGAGCCGATGGACATTGACCGCTTCCGCCGCGATCTGGGCAATGTCGAGCAGGCCTATCAGGATCTGCTGCACCGCATGATGGGTGATAACTGAATATGCTGATGAGCCGCAGGGAGAGAGCCTTGCGGCTTTTTGTGTACGGGAGGCGCGTCTGAGGAAGCGAGGAACCTCATCTGTCACCGCGCAAGCGAGCGACACCTTCTCAGGAGGGGAAGACTTTGGTAAGCAGCAAATCCCGCCCCCCTCTGCAGGAGAGGCCGCCTCTCACTCCATCAAAGGTACGATCAACCTGCGTGGGACGCGAGGACTCCGTGAACCTCACGGATCCGAGCCAAAGCACGACCAACAAGGCGCTTGTCGCTTTCGTTTCCCCAATAACCACGCGCGCCCAACCTTGAACCGAAGGCAAGCAATCGCATTGCGAAAAGGGTGTCGGGAGGCGGAAAGTCCTTCGCGGAGTGCTGGGGCAGAGCCCCTGCCCGCCGGAGCCCCTCAAATGAGGTCGTCCTCCTGGCACTCCCAACGAAAACTTGCATTTTTGTCGGATATGCTGTATACTGTATGAGGAAGAAATTTGCCCCCGAGCAAGGAGGTTTTGATATGAAGCTCATCATTGCCATCGTACAGGACGAGGATGCGTCCCGCCTGGTGACCAGCCTGATGAAGGAAGGCTTTGGCGTGACCAAGCTGGCGACCACCGGCGGCTTCCTGCGTGCAGGCAACACGACGCTGTTGGTCGGCGTGGATGACGAGAAGCTCAATGCGGTGATGGACATCATCGAGCATGTCTGCAAGTCCCGCAAGCAGATCGCTTCTGCTCCCACCAACATGCATGGCATGAACAACATGTACACCTCCTATCCCGTGGAGGTTACTGTGGGCGGCGCGACGGTGTTCGTGCTCAATGTCGAGCAGTTTGTGAAGCTGTAAGGAGCCATCGTGTCAGAAGGAAAGCAGACTGTGAACGCGCCCGTCCTGAAGGATTTCAAGGGGCAGGGCGCACTTTATGATGGCCTGATCCGCACGCTGGAGGAGGGCACCTTTGTCCATGCGTACCTGATCAGCGGCCTGGAGGGAATGGGGAAGCGCACGCTCTCCCGATTGATGGCGCAGCACCTGCTGTGTACGGGCGAGAACAAGCCCTGCGGCGTGTGTCCTGCCTGCATTCAGGTGCAGGAGGGCAACCACCCGGATGTGTTGGTGGTTACGCCAGGCAAGCCCATCAGCCCGGATGTGAAGGCCGGATTGCAGGGGATCCCCGTGGATGAAATCCGCTATGTGATCAGCCTGGTGGGACAGCACACCTTCGTGGGCGGACGGCGCGTGATCATCATTGAGCGGGCGGACAAGATGAACCAGAGCGCCCAAAACGCACTGCTCAAAACCCTTGAGGAGCCCATGCCCGGAACAGTCTTCCTGCTGCTGACGGATTCCCCGGAGCTCCTTTTGCCCACCATCGTCAGCCGCTGCCGGGCGCTGAAGCTGCATCCCTGGCCGGACGAGACGGTGCTGCATGCCCTGCGCGTTCATGGCGTGGAGGGTGCGATGGCGAAAAATGCCCTGCATGTCAGCGGCGGCTCCATCGGCCGGGCCCTCGCCGTTGCGGCGGACGAGGAATACTGGAAGCGCCGAAGCGATGTGATCCGTGATTTCTTCGATATTCCCAGCCGGAGCGACATCCTGCGCATAGCCACCGCCTGGCGTGAGCGCAAGGATGAGGCGGAGGCCCTCCTTGCCGATATCGAGGACATGGTGCGCACACTGATGCTCGTGCGTCTCGGACAGCGGGATGCATCCGTCATCAATGATTTCCCGGCTCCCTGGCAGCGCCTGGCGCAGGAGGGGGAGCTCAAGGCCTTCGTCAGTCTGATGGAGGCCGTGGGCGAGAGCCGAAAACTCAGACAGAATCAAGTCACCTGGCAGGCGGTGGTTGAAAAGCTGCTGCTGCGCCTGATGGAGGAAAAAAGCAAATGGTCAACGTGATTGGCGTTCGGTTCGAGAACGCCGGCAAGCTCTATTTCTTCGACCCCGATACGCTCTGGCCCACGCCAGGCGATTTCGTGGTGGTCGAAACCACCCGCGGCATTGAGTTCGGCGAGGTTGTTACCCGCATCAAGGAGATCGACGACGCGAAGCTCAATTCGCCCCTGAAGAAGGTTGTGCGCATCGCCTCGGAGGAGGATGTGCAGCATTACAAGGACAACAAGGCCGCCGAAAAGGAAGCCTATGCCATCTGCCAGCGCAAGATCAGCGAGCACAAGCTGGACATGAAGCTGGTGAGCGTGGAATATACCTTTGATAATTCGAAGATTCTCTTCTATTTCACCGCCAATGGCCGCGTGGACTTCCGCAGCCTGGTCAAGGATCTGGCGGGCGTGTTCAAGACCCGCATCGAGCTGCGTCAAATTGGTGTGCGCGATGAGGCTAAGATGCTCGGCGGCCTGGGCCCCTGCGGGCGTCCCATCTGTTGCGGCGCCTTCCTGGGGGATTTCCAGCCCGTGTCCATCAAGATGGCCAAGGAGCAGAATCTGTCGCTGAATCCCAACAAGATCAGCGGCGTGTGCGGCAGGCTGATGTGCTGCCTGAAGTATGAACAGGATCACTACGAGGCTACCCGCAAGCGCATGCCCAAGGTGGGCAAGGAGGTCGTCACTCCCGACGGCAACGGCGTGGTGTGGGACCTGAACATCATCAAGGAAACCGTCCGCGTGCGTATCCAGAAGGGCGACAGCAGCGAGCTGCGGGATTATCCCATGGATGATGTGCAGCGCGTGGGGCAGCAGCCCATCCAGCGTGTGACCCGCGAGGAAACCGAGGCGGAGGATGACGACCGCATCGACACCCGTGAATCCCTGTCCTTCGAGGCGGCCTCTGCCGAGCCTGCGGAGCAGCCCCAGGAGCATAAGCCTGCCCGTGAGGAGGGAGAGAAGCAGCCCCGCGAACGCCGTGACCGTCGCGGCAGCCGCGATGACCGCCGCCGCAAGTCCGAGTCCGGTGAGAAGGCCGACAAAGCAGAAAAGGCCGTAAAGCCCGCTGAAAAGCCCGTTGCTCCTGCTGCCGAAGCCCCCGCTGCTCCCGCGCCCGAGAAGCCTGCTGTGAGCTCCTGGAAGGCGGCCCTTGCCAAGGCGATGGCGGAGGCTGAGGGAAAAACGGAATAACATACCTTCGAGGTAAGTGTTGACTAACCCGTGTGTACAGGTGTATCATAACACCAGTACCGACAAGCTTGTCGAATCTTTGAAGGAGGTAACATATTATGGCTTACAAGATTACCGATGCCTGCATTATGTGCGGCGCCTGCGCCGAGGGCTGCCCCGTTTCCGCGATCAAGGAGGGTGCGACCCAGTATGAGATCGACCCCAACGTGTGCATCGACTGCGGCGCCTGTGCCGAGGTCTGCCCCGTGAGCGCGCCTGAACAGGCATAAGTATCCCCAAAGTGGCTGCGGCCACTTTTTTTGTGCCACTTTTTTTGAAGAAATTTTGAAAATCCTATTGACTTTTCCGGGAATCAGAGTATAATATCATCCGTTGACCGCGTGAAAACGCAGCCATGTGCACCATTAGCTCCGTTGGTAGAGCACCTGACTCTTAATCAGGGTGTCCAGGGTTCGAGTCCCTGATGGTGTACCACAAGACCCGAGTC